>JAFAVL010000112.1 GCA_019242465.1 Chroococcidiopsidaceae cyanobacterium CP_BM_RX_35
TTAACGCCTCTGGACACATCAACCTCTGTCAATTAAGTGAAAGCTTGGTTGATAAGTTGGGTGGGTGAAGGAGGAACCCCGCACCAAACTTGTTTGGTGACGGGAGGATGTCAGCAAATCATGCCTTTCTTCTGTCTTGGAAAAGCAGATAGTCTTCCTCTGCAACCGTTTGATTCTTGTCCTCAAGTTTAAGTGATTTCTCTCAAAACTTTCGTGTCTTTCTCTTCCCAATCTCGTGCTTAGATTCTGGAAGATTTCTCTCGTAAGCTCCTCAGCCATCCGTACAGTATTTCTTAATTCCAAAAGGTTCTAGTAGCTTCTTCAATGCTCTGAAAACTTCATCTTTCCTTCTGCCAAACACGTAAGCTAAAACTTGTCCTGTGGTGCGATCAATGCCGTGCCAAAGCCAGCGCGGATTTTTCTTGCTCTCCACAAAGCTCCACCGGAGCGTCAAGCTCTGACTCCTCAACTCCTGTCTCTTCTAGCTCTTGTGCCTCTTTCACTTTACATATTTCTACTTCCACTTGCTCTGGTCTGAGACTCTCTAAGGCTTTTTGATTCACAGATTTGAGGTGGGGTTTCTTTGTCTTCAACTCTCGAATTACTGTGGAAGCACCTACTTCAAGCACCCGAGCAATATCCCGAATTCCAATGCTATTCAGGCTCATCTCCACTATTTGTTGCTTGACTTCTCTTGTCCGTCCACTATAGGTATAGTCAAGAATAAAGGTATGGCGCAGGCACTCCGGATTCTGGCAGAGGTAGCGTTGTTTGTTTTCAGAGGACTTCCCGTGCTTAACGATATCAGTAGCATGGCAATCCGGGCACTCAACAGCAATTTCATTCAGTCATCGGTTCTCAAGTAACGGCTCAACCCACTTTAGCATTGGCTGATTTTGGGATTAGCACACCAACAGATCGTTCACACCTCCGCCTTAAGACCCAAAGCTGTCTTCAAAGCTCTAGTTGCCTATGAGGATAGGGAGCTGGCGAAGCAGGCTGGATTCAAATGGTATCCTGAGCGCAAATTTTGGGAGAGGAAAATGACTGTGGAGGACGCGCGAGAGCTGGCATTTCCTGTTAAACAGATGACTAGCTATTGACAATAAGTCTTAGTTCAGTGGGGGGTTTCTAGCGGTTGAACCTAAGAGTTCGGAGGAAAAAATCGCGCTAAGTCTATCGAAATATCTGAAAAAGTTAGATTCCTCCAAATATCGCTTTCAAGCAACCTATTTTTATCCTGATAGACGCCTTTATG
Organism: Chroococcidiopsidaceae cyanobacterium CP_BM_RX_35; assembly: GCA_019242465.1. The sequence goes on from JAFAVL010000112.1 coordinate 1,259, forward strand.
AGGATTTTGATGCACATAAATGTGTCTTTCTACTGCATCAATCACCCAATACTCTTTAATGTTGGCTCTGGCATAAAGCTTTGCTTTAGTATTGAGATCGTATTTTAAGGTAGCATCCGACACTTTAATAAGCCAGTATATATCCTCTGGTCTTGGGTGCCGTTCGTAGTATTGTGCTTTAGGAAGGCGAACTATAGCAAGGTCTAGCTCTGGCAAGGAACGATTGCTGAGCCAGATTGGTGCTTGGATACGAACAAATGCGATATCTTTAAGCACATTTGTAAGATAGTCATACCCCAACTGAGTACAAGAGACATGTGGAGGGTTTTGAGCAACCATTGCTATGATTTCACCGTCTATTAGCTCTGTCTTTTCCTCTGGCGATAAGATGCCGAGGTTTGACATTTGATAGTATTCATCGACAGTGAAAAGCCTTATGGTAGGTAAAGTCTCAAAAATTGATGACATAGCTCAAGCGACCGTTTTCTCTGTATATTCAATGTATCGAAATTCATCTCAGGCAATGGGGTTGCGGCGGTGTTTAACAAACAAGTCATTATAGAGCCTGCTGTAGCAAGGCTTGAACAGTTGTATCGTTGTCCAATGCTAGCTGCCTAAGCTGACGCGACACCGCTGGATCAAAATGCCCAGTGATCGCTTTCTTCCCTTGACAGCTAGGCGGCATTCTACCTCAGCCTTATGTCTCAAAATGTGAGTCAGGAGAGCGGCGAGTTGATGTTGTCGAACTCATGGACTTCGCGGAGATTTATCAGAAACCTTTGCTGTACTTCGTTAGCGACGATTACGATGCATCTACTAGCACAGTTGAGTAGGCGAACTTCTATTCCAGAATCTAGTTAGCTATTCATGGCTTCCAGCTTCCAGACAAAGGTTTGAGAGTTACCAATCACTGTAGTCTGTGAGGTCACGACTCTCGCCCGTCGCCTCATTTTCGACTTTGACAATCGTTCCCATTGAAGCGGCTGTGAATGAGAACGTGTAAGTAGCTAGGCAGAATTAAATATAAAACGCTCGACTCGATAATCATCTCTTTCAGCTCGAGCTTCTACTCCTGTGATAACAGCCAGTGCTAAATCATATTCATCTTCAAACATGCGTCCAGTTAGTTCGTGGGTCTTGAGCTGACGCCACTCAGTCTCAATCAGATTCATCTGCGAAGAATACTTGGGCAATTGAAACAGGTACAGTCCTTTTTCTTGCCAATTATGCCAATATTCTCTCACCTGCTGACTCACATGAATGGGATGATTATCTTGTACAATGACAGTTATCTGCCCAGTTGTTTCTAACCGTTCTGCCGCTTCCTTTGCTTGCCATTCCATTAGTTTTAAGTACGATTCTCGCTGCAAACTCCCTAACTTTAACCCATACTCAAAACTGATTCCCCTCTCAAGTAAACCGAGAACACTTAGCCTTCTTCCTCGTTTTTTCGTTCGTTCTAAGACTTTTTGACTCCCGACTTTAGCAGAGGAATAACTGACTGGGCTCCATTGACTAAATCCTGATTCGTCCAACAACTTCAAGCAAATTTCTCTCGCACTACCTGCCCAGATTAACCACTCTAGGTCTGCCTGCTTTGCCTGTTTGCTCTCTGGTTCTGGGCAACCACGTTGTTGATGTCTGGTTCTTTGACAACGCCACCCCTTTTTTTCAGCAGCTGCCTCCATCGGTCTGCGCTCAGTTCCACTCCTATGAACTGTTGCTAACTTGTGCGATAACTGCTGGCTATTATAGGTGCATTGCTCTTGTGATAAACATTGTTCGAGATATTCAATGTCTGCTTGTGTCCATCTTGGCTTTCTTCCTCTCCCTTCTGCTTCCCACAACCCCCCGTTTCCGATTCTTTGAAGCGATGAAGACTGTCTCTGACTGTATGGGGACATTTTTTCATGTATTTAGCTATCTGGCTCACTGACCAGCCATAACCATTGAGTCGTACCATCTCCGCTCTTTCTCTGACTCGTTGCGGGATTTCTGGTGTTTGTTTCATTTGCAGCAGTTCTCGAGCTACTACCGCATTGAGTTTGACCTTTAACGGTGCTGGCAAGGCTAATTTTATTCCTCTTTCGCTCGATTTTTCTATTTTAGAGCTTTTTATGCCGCTCTACTTATAAACCGCGTTTTTCTTACTATCAACAAAAGACCACCTGAACGTCACATTCAATAGTCAACTTACCTGCAAGTTTTCCTGAAACCTTTATCTGTCGCGGAGTACGAACCAGCTTTTGACTCACATGATCTTGCAACCAAGACCAACTTACTTGGGTAGTAGCAATTCCTCGCAGTGATATTATCTCCAGTAAGAGTCGATCAATAAGCTGTTTTATTTCTTTTGAGATAATGGTTTTAGTAGGATTAAAAACAAATTGGCGACCACAGCCTTTACATTGATATTTTGGCTTATTGTTATGAATTGAACCATTTTTAATTAAGTGCTTAGAGCCACAGGCATGACAGACTCGTTCTGAAAGTTTTTCACACTTTTCCTGAGATAATTCTACTGACTTTTATGCTAACTTAGACAATAGCACTATCAAGGAAGAAAGTAAGAACGCCAAAATTGTTGTCATCAAAAATACTAATTTGCTGGTGATTAGTTGGGAATTTATTTCATTAGCTAATATTGTACAGAATACTGACGGGACAAGGGTTCTGCCTCACCACTACTTCCACATCACTACCCAAATTCTTAGTAGAGACAGTCAAGGATTGACTGTTTCAGTAGACCAGCCTTGCTCACCTTCCTGGCAGTAGAGGCATCGGTTTTGGGGTTCTCCCCGCAGCTCCAGGTGATCGACCTGCACGGGTTCTAGCAATAAAAGACAAAAATTTGATAGTGGCTCGTTAGCATCCGGCGGTGATGGCTTAAAGGCAGCAGCATCAGCTCTCGGTTCACCTGGATGAGGCCATGCAAATTGTAACCGCGCTGCATCACTCAGTTCTTGCCAAGTGGAGATACGGGCTTGCCGTAAACCAGAGTCGGTACAATCTACTCCCACTAAGGTTAAAGAGCCAGTGAGGCGGAATTGTTCGCGACTGCTAGGAAAGTACCAACAAGCCTCTGCCCAAGGCTGATAAGCAACTTGGTTGATTTTCTCACTTCGGGCATCAACGATAAACTTCAATTGGTCAGTTTCTTCGAGAAAGCCGCGAAAGACAACGGTACGATTCGCTGGACGATTGTCAGCCCGGACAGTTGCCAACTGTAGGTAACGGGCGTAGGCAAGGCTACGATTTTGATGTAAAGCACGAGCGAGAGGTGATCGCCAAGGAGCAAGAGACATTGGCAAAGTATATAACTTTTGGATTTGTCAACTATGCGTAGTGAGTGCCCCGAACAAGTGGGCAAGAGCCCGAGCGAATTGATGACGGGGCAAACTCATCCTCATTGGTTGGAGTTGTTGGGTTGCCAATATTGTACAAAAGCCCAGTGCAACATCTGGGCTCTTACTCATAGGCTTGGGTAGTATCTGGCTTATCAGCAGGAACTGTAGTTCCTTGATTATTCCAAGGTGTCGCGCATTGTATTCGCCTTTTTAGCTTTATTCGCACTGCGTTTTAGGGCTTGCAGACGCCGCTCGTATTTCCCTCGTTGGCGCTTGCTGGGAGTTTGGTCGATCAGGGTTTTTAAGGCGCTACCCAAACTCTTGTAAGCATTGGGAAGGCTGTAGCCAAAGCGAGTAGCAAGCCCAAGCGCCTTCTCATCAGCATCAAGCAACTGCTTTAGCTGCTTCTCCCCATTATTCTTCTGATAGAGCCGATAGCCTGATACCCCACACAGCACCACTGCTAATAACAGCAGCAACACATCCTGTACCCACAATTCACCTACAGCGCCGCCTAACCCGATCGCCAGCGCTGCCATTTCCCAGCCATCCTTGGGAATGGTGTCGTTTTGAATTCGAGCCACCTCGTGCCAGAACAGCAAATTGCGCTGATCCATCGCTAACTGGTCCCATTTAACCAGGTCGATTTGAATCTCCACCTGGTCCTTACCAATTTCTTCAGTGCGAATCAGAGGTGGATTAACCTCAGTTGTACCTTCAATTGAGACCCAGCTCTGCAGTTCCGGCGGCAGCAAGCCTTTCAACCGCCGAAGTTCAATCATGTCAGCTTTAGCAGAGGGGGTTACGTAGGATGTCATAGACCTGGTTCCAGGAAATTTCAAATAAGGTCTTCGTATTCTTATTTTGAACCATATCGCATCATTGTGGGAGTTTACCCCACTCACCTGGGTTCATGAATCAAGCGGGATACTCTAACTGCGTAGGCGTTTAAGAACAAGGTGCCAGAGCCGATGGAATTAGCTATTAAGAAGACTTACTTTCGGTACAATCTGTTAGATAACCTTTCACTCCCAGCCCTATTTAGCCACAAATCTTTAAAAATAGGAGCAAAATTCAGAACTGCTATGCCAGCTTCCAAGCACAAGGTCATTCACTCCCTCTATCAAGGTCTAATTGTGTCTTGCCAGGCACCTGTCGATTCTCCATTGCACGATCCAACAGTAATCGCTGTGATCGCACAAGCCGCCGTCAATCAAGGAGCAGTCGGAGTAAGAATTGATACTCCCAATCATATTAAGGTAGTGCGGCAACGCTGTCTAGCACCAATTATTGGTCTGTGGAAGCAACAAATGGCTGGCTATAAGGTCTACATTACTCCACAGTTTCACCACGCTGCGGCAATCGCTCAAGCAGGGGCAGATATTATTGCCATTGATGCTACCCTAAGAAACCGTCCTGAGGGTGAAACTGTTACTACCTTAATTGAGCAGATTCACGTTAAATTGGGCAAGCTAGTGATGGCAGATGTGGATACAATTGAAGCTGCAATCGCGGCTGAAGCAGCTGGTGCTGATATTGTGGCAACTACTCTTTATGGCTACACAGCCCAAACAAATCACCTGTCTCCTCCCGGCTTCGATCTTCTGACACAGATGGTGCGACGGTTGCACATTCCGGTCATTTGCGAAGGTGGCATTTCCTCGCCACAGATGGCTCGTCAAGCCTTAGATTTAGGAGCCTACGCCATTGTTGTTGGCACTGCAATTACAGGTATTGACCATCGGGTCAAAAGTTATCAACAAGCGCTCAGCTCATCATCGAATTCGGCACCTTCAAGCACAGGATAGAGGATAGCTCCTATTGGTGAACTAGAACTCTATACAATGCTTTTTGAGCTTTATATTAGTTCCATTCTTAAGCTGATTTTTTTTGTTTGTATTGGATCTAAATCAAGAGCTGTTGCGATTACAGCGCGTAACTCCTTCTCCTTAAAAGGTTTAAGCAGGTATAGCGAGGGTTGCGTCGCCTCCGCATGGTCTGAAATTTCCTTGTCGGTGTAGCCTGTCAGATAAATGACCGGGATATTGAAACGAGACTGAATCTGCTTTGCCGTTTCTACCCCATCCATCTTGCCTTTTAACCTGATGTCCATCAGTACCAAGTCTGGAGAAATCTCTGTAGCTTTACTTAAAGCTTCTTCTCCAGAAGAGGCGGTAGTGGGTACAACATGTCCAATTCTTATAAGCCGCTTTTGTAAGTCCTTGGCGACAATGCTTTCATCTTCAACCACCAAAATTTTTGCGGTTTTCATGTGCTTAACTGTTTTCCGGATGGTTGGAAAGCTTTAAAGTAGAAGTGGTCCCTAGAGTATAATCTGAATCTAGTGAAGCAATCTCTTTCTGAAGAAGCAGGTTTAGAACAGCAGGAGGAGTACGAGAAAACTCGTACTAGAGTACACAGTTAAAAAGCTACTCTTTTACAACCGTATATCTACTGAACCTTTGGAGGAATTCTGCTTGCCCTCGGTATTATCTCAATACATACACGGTTATGATGCTCAACCAGAACGGTTATGCTGGAGAGCAGGGTTGCTGTTAGCAATACGCGAGATTGGCATGAACCTCAATCTGCCCAGTCAAGCCCCAGCTTTGTCTATGGAGTTTTCCCTCAGCGCTAGAACATTTAACGTTCCCGTTACGCACAATTGCGTTTGACATAATTTAGGAGAATGAAAATCAAAAAAATTTTGGTAGTTGAGGATGAAAGCATTGTTGCAAAGGATCTACAAACGAGGCTCAGAAAACTTGGGTACGATGTTTCTAATGTTGTCAGTTCTGGAGAAGAAGCAATTAGTAAAGCCGCAGAAATTTCTCCAGATTTAGTGTTAATGGATATTCGAATAAAAGGTAACATGGACGGGGTGGAAGCTGCTAGAGAAATCCGCGCTCGTTTCGGTTTTCCAGTTATCTATCTAACCGCCAATATTGACGATAATACATTAGCTAGAGCCAAGCAAACCGAACCTTCTAGCTATCTCCTCAAACCTTTCAAGGAGAGAGAGCTATATATTGCTATTGAGATAGCTCTTGACAGATACATAAGAGAAAGGCAGCTAAAAGAGAACGAAAAGCTGTTAGATGCTTTACTTAAACATACAAACTATGGTGTAATTGCTAGCGATGTTGAAGAATTAATTACGTTTATGAATCCTGTCGCGGAACTACTGACAGGATGGGATCAGGCAGAGGCGGCGGGAAGAAACCTGACAGAAATTTTCAACATTGCCCACGAGGAAACTCGTATTCCAGTCGAAAGTCCCGTAACCCAAGCTTTACGGTCAGGTCTCACAGTCGGTTTACCAGAAAAGACAGTACTTGTTACTAGAACCGGATTAGTAATACCTGTCGATGACAGTGCTGCGCCAATCAGAGATAGTTTGGGCAACATCACAGGTGCAGTTCTGGTGTTTAAAGAGATTACAGAACGCAAGCGCTTAAAGTAGTTGTACTTAAAGAGCTATGCAGTTAAGTCATCTCTAGCCTTTAGGCTTTGGGAGCGGTTCATCGTCGAGTGTCTGGCGCTTAAGGATGACCATATTGTTACCCACAACTGGGCTTCTTGCTAGCAATATCCCTTGGGGATCAGTAACTTCTAGGTGGCTAAAATCTAGTTCTTTAGCCCGCTCTAGCATCCGGGCGGCTAATTTATCTTGCTGGGATTGTTTGAGACTGTACCAATCATCACCAACTTTGATAACTAGACTGCTACCCCGGAAGTTAGCTTGAATCGACTGAATCAGCCCATTGGCATCTTGGTCAGTAATTTCAGCCACTTGATTTTGAATTGACGCAATTAGACTCTGCTCTGGCGTCAATTCCAAGGTAGGTGAGGGAGTTGGCACTGGCGGCGGTAGTACCTCAATAGGTTGTGGCTCTGCTGGTGAGGTTAGCTCTGGCGGCGGAGTGAACTCGGTAGTAGGTACTGGCGTTTCTGGTGGAACTATGGCTACCTCAGTTGGCTTCCCAGGCAGCAGGGTTGATGTTGTCCAGACAGCGATCGTGGCAATTGCCGCAATGATGGCAGTCAAACCCGTATCCGACAGTTTGGCAGATAGGTTTTGTGGTAAGAGAGAGCGAATCTTTGCTAACGCACCGCTCCACCCCAGCTGCAGCTTGTTCCAGAAACTGGGTGTTCCCCTAGCAGTAGCTGGTGGTTCTGCCTCCAGTTTCGTTAGTACCCCTTCTAAAAGCTGAATTGTTCCACGTAGAGCTTTGATACTTTGAGCACGCAAAAATGTTGGGGCTCGGTTAGCGGTTGGCTGGAGCTGAGTTTCTGGCTCTTGGCTTGTCTCCGGCTGACTCGCTCCTGGTTCGGAGGAAAGCGGTGGCTGTGAGTTGGGCTGATCCTGTGACATCAAATCTTCCTAAAAGGGCAGCAAATCCAACAAAACTACGATAGATTTCTACGAGGGCTGCCTCTTCAGACCTAATCTATCATTTTACGATTGCTCCCCAGCTACCGATTAGTTCGCACTCGTTTTTTTACAGAGATTTATGAGCCTCAAACGTCGCCAGTTTTTAGTTTTAAGTAGCTTTGGTGTTCTTGGTTTAGCTGGTTTAGGGAAGCTCCTCCAAAAACAGAGCACCCAGCAGGCTGCTGTTAAAACGCCCCTCGACCGGGTTTCAACTTCAGCAACATTGCGGACAGCACCGTCAACCCCAATTCTGCGCTTTGTCTCTGTAGCAGATACAGGTACGGGAGACAGGGGTCAGTATGCTGTAGCTAAGGCAATAACTCGTTATCACAGTCAAAATCCCTTTGACTTAGTTATCTTGGCGGGTGACAACATTTATAACAACGGTGAAATCGAGAAAATTGATGCAGTGTTTGAGCGTCCCTATCGATCTTTACTCCAGCAGGACGTCAAGTTTCATGCTTGTTTGGGGAATCACGACATTCGCACTGCAAACGGGGAACATCAACTTCAGTATGCCAACTTCAATATGCAAGGGCGCTACTATACATTTCGCCGCAACCAAGTGCAATTTTTTGCCTTAGATACTAATGTAAACGCTGACTGGAAAGCTCAGCTACCTTGGTTAGAGCAAGAATTGAGTCGCAGTGATGCCCTTTGGAAAGTTGTATTTGCTCACCACCCAGTCTATACATCAGGTCTATACGGAGTGAATCAAGTCTTTATTAAAAATCTAACGCCTCTATTTCAAAAGTATCGTGTCCAGCTTTATATCAACGGTCACGATCATGATTATGAGCGTACTCACCCAATTAACGGCACAACTTACCTGATTTGTGGGGCAGGAGCGGGGACTCGTCCGGTGTTTCGCTCAGAGTGGACAGCCTATTCTGCCAGTCGGCTGAGTTTTGCGGCTTATGAAGTGTATAGCGATCACATATTACTCCGTGGCATTAACACTGATAACCGCGTTTTTGATCAGGGCGTCATCCCTGCCAGTGCTAGGTGGAACACACCATAATAGTAGTAGATAAGTTTAAGGAGGTGTTCAGTCTTTGCCAGTAGGAGGCAGAGCGACACATCTTTCCATATATCCTCATTCAATTCAGCTAGGGCATTTATTAAACAAAGCCTAAGACAACAATGGAATGGTGGTCTTATAAGATAATTAGATTCGGGTTGATTATTCCCTTGGGTTTAACTGTATACCTAGGATTTGTGACTGCAAGAGAGTTTAGGATAAGACACCTGCAGCAAATCATTGAGAGTGATAGCGCGCAGGTCAACAGATCGGCAAAAATTTCAGCTATTCAAAAACTGTTAAAAGCTGGTGTTAGTCTCCGCAGTGTTGACCTCCAGGGCGACAACCTTAGTGGGGTTGACCTCAGTGGGGCGAACCTTAAGAACACTAACCTCAAAGGCACTAATCTGAAAGGAGCTAACCTTAACAGGGCTGACCTCAGCAGGGCTGATCTCAGTGGGGCTAATCTTATCGAAGCCAACCTCAGTGGGGCTAATCTTATCGAAGCCAACCTCAGTGGGACTGACCTTAAGAACACTAACCTAAAAGGCACCAATCTAAAAGGAGCTAATCTTAATGGGGTCAACTTTAGTGGAGCTGACCTCAACGGGATCAACCTCAGCATGGCTGGGCTTAGCATGGCTAAACTTACCAAAGCTAACCTCTACAGAGCCGATCTTATCGGAGCTAATCTAAGTAGGGCTGACCTTGAGGGGACTAATCTTGTCTTGGCTGACCTTAAAGGGGCTAATCTGAGTGGGGCTGACCTTAAGGGGACTAATCTAAGTGGAACCCGCCTCAGCGAGGCTAATTTTAATCAGGCTAACCTTAGGGGGGCTGACCTTTACAAGGCTCATCTCACAGGGGCGCATTTTAATGCAGCTGTGTTTGGCTGTGATCATCAAGGTACTCCAGAAGAGGTTTGCACTAACCTTACACACACATTAGACCTGACCCCAGATCAAGTTAGATCTGCTCAAAATTGGCGCCAAGCAAAATATAGTAGAAAGTTGCGTAGAAAGCTGGGCTTGAAATAAATCCTAACTACCATCTTCCACGGTAGCCCCAGCGGTGGTGACCCCACCCATGATGCCATCCTCCAAATCCGAAGTCGAAATCAATAACAGGATAAGGATAGTTATAGATCGTAGGAGGCGCTACAACGTAAGGATAGTAGTAGATTACAGAAGGAGATGTTACGACATTAGAACCGCTCTCGTCACACTTCTGAGTAATACTTTGTTCAATTGTTTGCCCGTTATAAGAACGGTTAAAATAACCATCCTCAAAACCACGAGCAAATTCACCTCCCTCAGTCCGAGGTTTATAAGCCACCCCATCCCGAAAGCTTTGTTCCCCTTCTCGATAGCCATCCGCGTAGGCATGTAGGCTATCAACCGAGTTTTTAGACACCTGATTGCCAGTAGCAGGATGACAGTAAATCTCCTGATCAGCCTTAGCAGCTTGGGAAAAAAGTAAAGGTATTGATACAGTGGTTAAGCTCAATAAAGCAATAGAAACTATTTTCTTCACGATCTTTAACCTCCTCAAACTTAACAAGCATACTGCTTACTTATTAAGTTACATTTTTTAAATTTCCTATAGTATTCCTTGACTCAGGTCAGTGATTAAATTTTAACCATTTAGCCATCAAAACTATCATAGCACTAGTATCTTTGATGCCGCTTTATAAGCTCTTGCTTCTATCTTGGAAGTTAATAAGCCTTTTGAAGGATGCGCTTTGGTTCAGTCTTGATGTAATCCCTTTGAAAGGAATTAGCCCTTTTCGCTCAGCTAAATACAAAAAGGCGGTCCTGATAATCAAACCTATAGTTATACCATCTCCGTTTAAGCACTGTTGGTTAATAATTAACCACGAAGACTCGAAGACACAAAGAACCTATTCCTTTGAGTTTTCGTGTCTTCGTGGTTTGATATCATCTGGACGAATGTACAGTACATAAGTTTAATCCATCACTGCTAATACAGCTTTTGGCAACAACTTATCCTTAAACCACACAATCCTAGCCGGGACATCACTGACCTTGATTCCCGCCTTCTCTAAATTCAGTCGCTCAGAGATTGCCAGAATCAAGTTATCGCAGCCAGCACGGCGCACCTGGGAAAATTTCTTCTGCAAATATTCTGGTCGCCAGTAGCCAACAATTTCTAGTAAAAATGTGCGCCCTTCCGGATGTATCAGGCGAAAATCTGGAATCATGACACTACCAGGAATGGGAATCAAATCGACTTCTCGCTCTAGCACCCAATCCGTATTCAGTGAATCCCAACGATCAGCAAAAGATGCCTCTAGCATACTGTCATAAGGTTTGCCAGCCGGATAGTGTGACACCAAATCACAATCTGAATTTAGACTGAAGCGTCCAGTTTTCCAGGTGTTTGTAAAGGTATCGCGGGTTTGCAGAGTGGCACTAAGACTCCATTTAGTCACATGTAATAAAGCAGGGAGGAGCTTAGCAATTGCCAGACCATAACGCGTGCTAGGACTAAACAGACTTGTCGGACCATCTATAGTAATAGTGAAGCCATGATCGGCATCACCCTCTATATAAGCCATCAGTTGAAACAACTTGAGATAGCGAAACAAAAGCTTATACTCACCAGGAACATTGCGATGAGCGTTTAAAGTGAGTTGGCTAGCACGATAAAACACACCTTGCACTTGCGACAAATTATAGCGGTGCAGCAGCTCTTCCGGCGTGGGGGCATCAAACTGCGTCAAAATGCGATTTTCAGCTAAATCTGCATAAAGCCCCATCCGAATCTGCTCTGGCAAAACTTCTCGCTCTAGTTCATGCGAGAGCGAGAGCGCTAAAGTACTAAGCGTCGCAGTACTATGCAAAGAACTAGGAACCGATTGAGCAGAAAGAGCAAACACCCGTTCCCGCAACAACTGAGGTTCTAGAGGACTTACAACCTCAAACTCACAACAACTGCTACGGAGAATATGAGCCAGCCCGCGTTGAGAGCGATAATCAGGGCTATCACCTTCCAACTCTTGCAACTTACGATCAAGTTCTCCCTGAGTCCCACCTTGCGCCGCCTGAAAGCAAGCAATCAATTCAATTGCCACATCCAAATTCTTCCGATCAAGCCGTAGCCGTTTCGGGACAATCGTTTCGCCATTTTGGCGGTGCATTAGGAGATCAGTAGGCAGCATAAGGTTTAAGTTTTGTCCGCAGTAAACTCATCACACCTTATCTTCTCCCCATTTTGCTGGCGGCTCAGCAGCCCGCTTAGCAGCAAAACCCTCACCCCCATAAAGCGACAAAGGCACAACCTCCAACTGCCGCTCCCTCTCTTCCTTCTCTCCACCTCTGCGCTCTCTGCGCCTCTGTGGTTCGTTCCCCTTCTCCACTCCCCGCCGCCGCACCGAAGTCCCCTCCTCACTCGTATCCTCTGCCACCACCTCATAAAGCCGAGCTAACTTATTACCATCCTTCCCCCGACGCAGCACCCGTCCCAAACGCTGAATATACTCCCGTGCCGAACCCGTGCCTGACAAAATAATTGCCACACTAGCAGCAGGTACATCCACCCCTTCATTCAAGACATGAGAAGCCACAAGCGTCTTATATTCTCCCGCTCGAAACCGTGACAAAATCTCATGCCGCTCCTTCACTGGCGTCTGATGAGTAATTGCTGGAATCAGAAACTCCTGAGAGATCCGGTAAACCGTAGCATTATCAGCAGTAAAAATCAAAGTGTGTTCTGGGTAATGTCGAGCCATCAAATTAGCCAGAACTTGGAGCTTGCTATCTGTACCTAAAGCAATCTCCTTAGCCTCTCGGTGAGCTAACATTGCTCGTCGCCCAGCCTGGCTTTGTGCGCTCACCTGTACAAATCTCTGCCAACCTTGAATGCTACCAAGGGAAATATTGGCTGCTCGCAAGAAGTCGTTGCGCCTTTGAATTAATAGACTGTAGCGCTCTCGTTCTTGTTGCACCAGACTAACTTTAATTTGCACCACCTCATGCTCAGCTAGCGCTTTCCCAGCTAGTTCTGCCGCCCCTTTACGGTACACCTGTGAACCGATTAAAATCTCCAAATCAGTATGACGCCCATCTGAGCGGTCTGGTGTCGCAGTTAACCCCAAGCGATAGGGGGCGATCGCATAATCAGCAATCACCCGGTTGAAATCTGTTGGCAGGTGGTGACACTCATCAAAGACGAGCAGCGCATAGCGGTTACCTAGTGTCTCAGCATGGATGGCTGCACTATCATAAGTTGCCACCAGAATCGGAGTGCGATCGCGGGAACCACCCCCCAACAAACCTACCTCAGCATCTGGGAACGCCAGCTTCAGATGCGCGTACCATTGGTGCATCAAATCCAACGTTGGCACTACAACCAAGGTGCTACGGGGAGTCGCTTGCATCGCAAGTTGGGCTAAATAAGTCTTACCAGCTGCTGTGGGCAAGACTACTACACCTCGACGTCCCGCCTGTTTCCAAGCCATCAGGGCCTCACTCTGATGGGGATAAGGAGTCATCTCTATGCTAGGCACAAGTTCAAGCGACTCAAACGCTTTTGCTTGATCAATAAAATTAGATCCTTCCGCCTGCAGCGCTTCCACCAGAAGACGGTAATCTTTAGCAGGGATGCGAAACTTCTCTACCCGATCGTCCCAGAGTGCGTACTCTGCCCAAGTTTTGCCTCGTGGTGGCGGATGTAGAATTAGTGTTCCACGGTCGAAAGATAATGTAGGGGTACGAGCCATCTATAACTTACGGATTGCGTGGCAAAATTTAAAAGTAGGGATACTGGTATCCTACAAAAGTTTACGCATTACCGTAATTTTGGCGCAACACAAGTGGCATAACCTTTGGGTGAGCCGCGATCATTAGCTAACCCCAACTAAGATAATGCCTGAGTTGGGCTCGGCCAGTGAAAGACAGCTTAGACGCGGCGTAGAGGTGACCAATTACCGCAAAAGCCTTTCTCGATCACATCCTTTGTCTCAGACACGAATAAACTTCTCTGCTGCAAAGGGCAGGCAGAGGTTTGGTGATGTAGACAAGTTGAACAATTCATCAAGTTTTGCAGATCTCGATCGTCCGCGCCTATGCTAACAATAGAGGCAAATCATGACAACATTTCTTAACATGATCCTCGAATTTTAACAACTCTAAACAGTTCTCTTAGTTTTCTCATGTCATCTCACAACGCCATAAATATTGATAAATGGCACTTAGAGCCGAAACTTATTCCGTCGCTAGAACTCATACTTAAACTGTAAACGTTTCCTAAATGAGTAACTGAAATAGCAATTTTGCAAGAGATACCTCAACAGAAAAACGATATGACTCGACCACTCCTTCATCTGGGCTGCCCACCCAATGCTTGGGCAGTCAATACCGAAATCGCTGATATCACGCGTCCTCCATTGGCACCATGCCCCATCACGCTACCGACCGAAACCAAGACACTGCTTCTAGACTTGGCAAAGACTGCCATTTTAGTGATTGATATGCAAAATGATTTTTGTCACCCAGACGGGTGGTTGGCTCATATCGGAGTGGATATTACACCAGCCCAGGCTCCCATTAGTCCCCTGAAAACACTACTTCCAGCCCTGAGAGCTGCTAGTATACCAGTGGTTTGGGTAAATTGGGGCAATCGGCCTGATCTAATGAATATTAGTGCTGGTTTGCTCCATGTTTATAACCCCACAGGTGAAGGTGTGGGACTAGGGGCTGCTCTGCCAGCTAATAATGCGTTGGTGCTAACAGCAGGCAGTTGGGCAGCTGCAGTCGTAGAAGAGTTGAAGCAGGAGCCAGGAGACATTCTCGTAGACAAGTATCGGATGAGCGGGTTTTGGGATACTCCCCTTGATAGCATTTTGCGCAACCTAGGCAGAACCACACTTTTCTTTGCTGGTGTTAATGCCGATCAATGTGTGATGACGACACTGCAAGACGCCAATTTCTTAGGATATGACTGTATCTTAGTCAAAGACTGCACTGGCACGACCTCACCAGATTTTTGTTTCCAAGCAACGCTTTACAATGTAAAACAATGCTTTGGTTTTGTAACTGATTCTGATGCCATAATCAAGGCAATTGTTAAATAGTTTTTGGGTAAGCAATAACCGAGGCAGGAGGCAGAAACTGCTGATGAACGATTTTCGTTGCATGATTCCGGTTGCCAAGTCTCCTAAGGACTACCAAGCTTTTCGCATTAGTCCGGACGATACTAATAAACTAGCACTCGTGTTCGATACGGCAGCCGCTGATGTCTCCCTCACTTTTTGTGTAGAAATTTTTGATGTTGGCGGCAAGACTCCTCCCAATCGACACCTATCGGCAGTGGAGATGTTTTTTATCCTCCAAGGGGAAGGACGAGCAACTTGTGATGGAAAAACTGTATCAATTAAAGCTGGTGACAGCCTATTGGTACCAGCCACAGCCACGCATATAATCGAAAACACAGGTTCAACTCGCCTGTACGCTTTGTGCATTATGGTGCCAAATGAAGATTTTGCCGAACTGATCCGTAGTGGGACGCCTGTGGAACTAGATGAGGAAGATTTAGCTGTTTTGCGCCGACAGGCTGCACCTGTTTTGTGTTAGCAAAAGACAAAAATATGGGCACAGTTCGAGCTAAAGTTAAGCTAACAAATGCAATTGATGAGGCGCTAGTGCGTCGAGGACTGCTTGCAGCTGCTGAGGTAAGAGTGTATGAGACACAAGCACTTGTAGATACTAGTGCGGTAAGTTCCGTGCTTCCCATTCATGTAGTGCAGCGCCTTGGTCTATCGATTCGGAGTCAGCGGGTTGCTGAGTACGCTGATGGACGTCAGGAAGCGGTAGGAGTGACTGAGGCTTTGATTGTTGAGTGGGAAGGAAGGGATACTTTAGAGGAGGCACTGGCTTTAGGTGACGAGGTACTAATTGGTCAGACGGTGTTGGAAAAGTTAGATCTCTTGGTAGATTGTGTTAATCAACGTCTGCTCCCTAATCCAGCGCATCCTGACCAACCCGTATCGATTGTGAAGTAGATGAAATTGTCTTCAGAATTAGGACATCGTTAAATTCCAGATAGCGAGATGAACGTGAGCGCAGCGTTTGAACTTGAAAGATGAATCGTGTCTTTTCACCTCTCCAGCAGTTTTTGATCACTTGGCTACTGGTCTTAGTGACAGGTTGGGTGACGCTGAGTGCCTTGAGTTATGTAGCAGAGCTACTGAGCATTTTAATTACGGCAGGACTAATTGCATTTCTCCTCAACTATGCTGTTGCTGCTCTGCGACCATTCTTGGCTCGGAACGTAGCAGCGATACTCGTCTATTTGGTAGCAGGTTTTGTTGTTGTCCTCATTGCCTTGACACTACTGCCGCCAGTTTTTAGTCAGGCGCGGTTATTTGTGACCAATTTACCGTCCCTGCTGGAGAGCGCCCGGCAGCAATTGACTATCTTCCAAGATTGGAGTGCCCAACGCAATTTGCCATTTGACGTGCAGATTTTGGCATCGCAGCTATCGGAGCGAGTGCAAGCTCAAGCCGAGGCGATCGCGACTACAGGTTTGGGCTTAGTTTTGGGCACATTTAACTGGTTCTTAGACTTAATTCTGATTCTAGTTATTTCGTTCTACATGCTCATTGATAGTGAACGGGTATGGCGAGGTTTAACCAGTATTTTTTCGCCCCAAATCCGCCCTAAGTGGACAGAAGCACTGCAACGCAATCTGCAGCGGTTTGTCTCTGGTCAGTTATTGTTAGGTCTATTTATGTCTGTTACCCTAACTTTGGCTTTCTGGGTATTACGAGTTCCCTTTTTTCTACTATTTGCTGTCTTTATTGGTCTGATGGAAGTCATTCCTTTTATAGGGGCGACGCTAGGGATTGCGACAGTAACCATTGTGGTAGCATTCATTAACTGGTGGCTGGCGCTGCAAGTATTGGCAACAGGGGTGGTGCTACAGCAGGTGAAAGACAATTTGGTAGCTCCCCGCATTATGGGCAACTTGACAGGTCTATCGCCAGTAATTATCTTTGTGTCTTTGATCCTCGGAGCTAAATTGGGGGGAATATTAGGAGTGATTCTAGCAATTCCACTTACTGGCGTCGGGAAAAGTCTAGCTGAAATTGTATTCGATCCAACGCTGCCACCCCAAACTGGAGCATTTTTCCATAATCCCCTAGCGCCAGATAGTGTAAAGTCTGCGCCAGAGCCTGAGCGA
This sequence comes from Chroococcidiopsidaceae cyanobacterium CP_BM_RX_35, assembly GCA_019242465.1. The sequence goes on from JAFAVL010000112.1 coordinate 18,264, forward strand.
GATGCAAAGGCGCTGGTTGAGAAGTAGGGTTACTTAAACTTCCAAGCCGCGATCGCTAAAGCTCCCCAACCAGCAATCAAAGCTACTCCTCCCAAGGGCGTAATCGCTCCCAACAACTTAATACCTGTCAAGCTCAAAGCATAGAGACTTCCTGAGAAAATGACAACGCCAACAATAAACAGCCACCCAGTCACTATCAATGTGGGTTGGGGAGACTCTGCTCGCATCAATAACACTGCTACTAGCAATAAAGCCAGTGCGTGGTACATCTGATATCGGGCAGCCGTCTCAAAAATTTCCAGTGCCCGTTCACTCAAGGGAACGCTTGTGGCAGCTCCGGCGGCTTTCTTGAGCAAGCTCAGTTTTTCCTTTAAAGCATGGGAAGCAAAGGCACCAGCAGCAACAGATATACCGCCCAAAATAGCTGCTACGCTTATAAAAATTCGAGTCATCGATCAGCGCCTTTTTGCTGAAATTTTAGCTCGACTTGCAGGTAATTGACTGTACGACTGATGCTTTGGTGCATCTGATAAAAACGTAGATGAGTTGCGGTAATTACTGATGATTTCCGGCTGCAAGTCAGTTACATCTATATAGGATAAGAAACGGAATACAGGAAAACCCCAGAAGCCATGGAGTCGGGGCGGTTCCCTTAAAGGGCCTAAAAAAGACCGCCCCCTTCCTGGGGGATGACTATAGCATGCCATACCTAGGATTATGGTTGTGCAGGTTCTAAAAATATTCTTATTGGTGGTTTACCTAATTGTTACAACGCGCAACATAGTTGTGTTCCTATTTCGTTTTATTGCTGCAGTACTTGAATTGCTGTAACTGTATCCTGACAGAACTTTCACAATCCAAAATCAAAATGGCATGAGATACTGGGCAGCAAAGGAAGTGTTAGATGTAAACAATGGCTAAGTATATCATGTGGGGGACCTACTGCCAGGATGTCTTAGAAAGACGCGCTCCCTATAGACAAGCCCACCTAGATGGTCTTGCCGCCCAAAAACAAGCTGGAGTCTTGATTACTATTGGTCCAACTAAAGATTTAACCAAAGTCTTCGGCATTTACGATGCTGAAGACGAAGCAAGTGTGCGCCAACTTGTTGAATCAGACCCCTACTGGAAAAACGGTATCTGGACTGAGTATGAGGTGCGCGAGTGGATTCAAGCATTTTGATTGCAGTGACGACGGCAAAACTTCAGTGCTACTGATAAGTCGCTGGTTTGTTGCGGGTAGGCAATAAATGGTCGGTTGATTGTGACTAAAGGGATGCCTAACTCCGCCGCTACAGTGCGTTTAACATCCTCGCCACCAGGTACTCCAGAGGCTTTGGTCACGACAAGGGAAATTTCCCACTGCTGCCACAGTATTCTTTCTAAGTCAGCATGGATGGGAGGACGGAGGCAAATGAGTCGATCTGAGGTGAATCCAGCTGCCTCAGCCGCCGTCAAGGCGATCGCAGAGGGTAAGATCCGTGCAAACAGGGTTGCCTGATCTTGCTTTTGCCGAAACAAGTGCAGAGGTTGATAACCTACAGTTAACAGCACTCGCTGGGAGTTAAGGTAGTTTCCAGCTATTAAGGTTGCAAAGCCATCAAGTTGCACCACGTTTCTTGAGGCAAAGTGCTGAGTGTCAACCATTGGGCGTTCGTAGCGGAGGTAGGGAATGCGCAGCTCTGCGGCAGCAGTGATCGCTCTATTGGAGATTTCTCCCGCAAAAGGATGGGAGGCATCCAAAATCGCGACAATTTGCTGCTGTTGCAAAAACTCTTCCACCCCTTTTGCTGTTAACCGCCCTACCCATACCTGTAGTCTGGGTGTATCAGGATACAGAGTTCTAGCGGATTCTGTGGTAATAGAGATGGTGCAGGGCAAATTCATTTCCCAAAGTGCAGCAGCTAATCTGGCACTCTCCTGAGTCCCGCCAAT
>JAFAVL010000150.1 GCA_019242465.1 Chroococcidiopsidaceae cyanobacterium CP_BM_RX_35
AAGTTTCTGTAAGGCTCTAGCTTCCATTCTGGCTTAAAGGGCAGAGCGTCAAATCAACTATTCCTAGAAACTTCCATCCGATAACAAGAAATGGAATAGTATTTTTCCCCCCTGCCTCCCCACCTCCCCATCTCCACTTAAGAGGAGTGATACCCCTTGGCGATTATTCAGTGTCGAGATGTTAGGTTTTCCAACATTCAAGCAATTGTATTCGATAAAGACGGCACCCTAGAAGACTCTCAAGCTTATTTGCGGAGTCTTGGACAAAAACGCTCTCGCCTGCTAGATGCCCAGATTCCGGGAATTGGGGAACCACTCTCGATGGCTTTCGGAATTAAAGGAGATACCCTCGACCCAACTGGATTACTGGCAGTTGGCAGTCGCCGAGAAACTGAAATTGCCGCAGCTGCCTATGTGGCTGAAACTGGGCGGGGATGGTTGGAGTCGTTGGCGATCGCCAGTCGGGCTTTTGAGGAAGCTGACTTAGTAATTGGTACTACGCCTTCACCTCTATTTGTTGGTAGTTTAGAGGTGCTGAAATACATGTCGCAAGCAGGACTGAAACTGGGAATTCTTTCGGCAGCTTCAACAGAACGGGTCCAAGCTTTTGTTAACCACTATCAATTGAGCGATTATATCCAACTGCGAATGGGAGTGATAGATCGAGGTCCTACTAAACCTGACCCCGCCCTGTTTCTCCAAGCTTGTCAAACTTTAGGAGTAGCTCCTAGTGCCACGCTGATGGTAGGAGATTCAGCTGGGGATGTAGAAATGGCAAAAAGTGGTGGGGCAGCAGGTTGTATCGGCATTTGCTGGGGGGCAGCGGCGGCAGCACACCTTGATGCAGCGGATGTCACAATTTCGCAACTCGATGAGATTCAAGTTATGCTTGTTTAAACAGAGCGATGGCAGTATAATTGATGGCTATCTCTATGAAGCTTTGGCTAAATGGTATATTTATACCTAAATTATACCTAAAGCTAGACTAATCGGTGTGATTCTCCGTTAGAATAGCTGCAACTTAGCCCAATCGTTTTGACAGTCAGCCACTTAGGAGGAATAGCCTTTGTCTCGTCGCTACCTGTTTAGCTCCGAATCTGTCACGGAAGGTCATCCAGATAAAATCTGCGATCAAATTTCCGACACGATCTTAGATGCACTACTCACAAAAGATCCTAGTAGTCGTGTCGCGGCGGAAGTTGTTGTCAACACTGGCTTGGTCCTAGTAACTGGAGAAATTACCTCACAAGCTCAGGTCAACTACGTCAACCTTGTCCGGCAAAAGATTGCTGAAATTGGATACACTGATGCCGTTAATGGCTTCTGCGCCAACAGTTGCTCGGTCCTGATGGCTTTAGACGAACAATCGCCTGATATTGCTCAGGGGGTTAATACTGCTCAGGAAAGACGGGAGCAGGATAGTGAAGAGGTATTTGACTCAGTTGGTGCAGGTGACCAAGGTTTGATGTTTGGTTTTGCCTGTAACGAAACGCCAGAACTAATGCCTTTACCCATTAGTCTTGCCCATCGGATATCTCGCCGCCTGGCAGCAGTTAGAAAGACAGGGCTGTTTCCATACCTGCGCCCGGATGGCAAAACTCAAGTGACCGTTGCTTACGAAGACGGACGCCCGGTAGGAATTGACACTATTCTGATTTCTACTCAGCATACAGCCAATATTGGTGACATTACAGAACAGACAGAGGTTCAAGCCAAGATCAAATCCGACCTGTGGACAGGGGTGGTTCAGCCAGTGTTTGCTGACATCAATATTCAGCCCGACCATCAAACACGCTTCTTGGTTAACCCCACTGGCAAGTTCGTCGTTGGTGGTCCTCAAGGTGACTCTGGTCTCACAGGACGCAAAATTATTGTTGATACCTATGGTGGCTACTCGCGACACGGCGGTGGGGCATTCTCTGGTAAAGACCCTACTAAGGTAGACCGCAGCGCTGCTTACGCCTGTCGCTATGTTGCTAAAAACATTGTGGCAGCGGGGTTAGCGGATAAGTGTGAAGTCCAACTGAGTTATGCGATTGGCGTAGCTCGACCAGTAAGTATCTTGGTAGAGACTTTTGGCACTGGCAAAGTCGATGACGAGCAATTGTTAGAGTTGGTCAAGCAGCATTTTGAACTGCGTCCAGCAGGAATTATCCATGCGTTCAACTTGCGATCACGGCCAGCTGAACGAGGCGGTCGCTTCTACCAAGATGTTGCCGCTTATGGTCATTTTGGACGGACTGACTTAGATCTGCCTTGGGAGCGGACTGATAAAGCAGCTATGTTGCAAAAAGCAATCAGCCAGCCCCTATCGGTTGCCGCGAGTTAAGTCTATTCCTACCGCCATAGCTGTTGATGTGGCGGTGGATTCCCTAGATCACTTCAGTTCGTCTTCTCTTGCTTGGAAGACTTCCTTGGCAGCAGACATCCCGTTAAGCGCTGCCGGGAATCCTGCATAGACAGCCATTTGGATAACGATTTCAACGATTTCCTTACGAGTACAGCCGACATTCAAAACAGCGTGTATGTGCACTTTCAACTGAGGTCGAGCATTTCCCAGAGCTGTCAGTGCTGCAACTGTAGCGATTTCTCTAGATTTCAGGTCTAAACCAGGACGTGAGTAGATGTCTCCAAACGGAAATTCAATGACGTACCGACCTAAATCGGGAGCAATATCTTTTAGACTTTCAATAACTCGCTCACCCGCTTCACCATCAATTTCCTTTAGTTTTTCCCAACCTTGGTTGTATCGGTCTTGATTCATCGCAGTTGCTCCAGATTACAGATTACATTCTTGGCTCAGCTTTAACCGTGTATCTTTTGCGGGTAAATACCGCTAGCAACAGGACTAGAAAGGTTAACCCCCCTGCCAAATATAAAGGATAACCGTATGTAACGGGATCAGAATGCTGAATTAGCATTCCAGCAATTATAGGTCCAATAGCATTGGAGACACTTAAATAGGATGAATTAATTCCCATCGCAGTTCCCTGATCTTCTAGCTTAGCGTTTAGAGAAATTAGCGTATTGATTATGGGTTGCACAAGAGAGTTAAAAATCGAAAAAAGTATACTAACTCCAAAAAAGTAGAACACTGTAGGCCAAATTGGCATCAAGATAAATGAGAGGCTGCGGATAAATAAAGAGAAAAACAGGATAAAGATTAAGTTGAATTTGCGAGTTAAGATCTGGATTCCCCAAGTTTGCATAAGGAAGCCAAGCACGCCAAACACGATAAATAGCAATGTCAAAGATTTACTATCTTGACCCAGGACATTAATAATGTATGGCTGAAATGCATAAGTAAAAATAGTGAAGGTGGTGCCAATAAAGAAATTGATAATTAAAAGAATTCCTATGCGGGGAATGGTAAGACCTTTGATTAAGTTCCCTAAGCCTAAATCGAAAATGTTATGCGCTCTCTCAGCTTTAACTTTTATCGTCTCAGGTAGGCAGAAAAAGGTTACTAGTAAGGCTATTAGAGCAATGGCACCTGAAGCCAGGAAAGAAGCTCCTAAAGAAAATTGCTGAGCCAGTAAACTGATGACTGGACCTAATACCAAACCCAAACCAAATGCTGCCCCGAATATCCCAAATCCCCTAGCTCTGTTCTCTCGACTGGTGACATCTGAAATGACAGCTTGGGCTACCGAATTATTCCCTCCAGTAATTCCATCTAAGAAACGAGCTATAAATAGAGCTGTAGCATTCGTAGCCATTCCAGCCATAAAACTAGCTAACACTGTTCCAGCTAAACTGATAACGAGTAGAGGCTTTCTCCCAAACCGATCTGAGAGTTTTCCAATTACAGGAGTAGCAAAAAACTGAGATACGGAATAAATTGAAAATAACAAACTAGTCTGAAAATCATTTAGACCAAATTGTTTACCGTAAAGATAAATGGTAGGAATTAAAATAGTAAAACTAATTGAGTTAATAAAACCAATTAGAGCGACAATCCAAAAGTTTTTATTCATTAAGAACTAACTACCTTAGCGACTTAGCGTTGCCGGAGGCGTTAG
>JAFAVL010000408.1 GCA_019242465.1 Chroococcidiopsidaceae cyanobacterium CP_BM_RX_35
GCTGGGGATGCGGCACTGTTAGTCAATCCCTATAACGGAGGAGAGATAACCGCTGCTATGCAAGCCGTGGCTAGCAATTCAGGATTGCGATCTCATCTTTCCACGCTTGGGTTAGCCAGAGCTAGCGAATTTAGCTGGGCTAAAACCGGACTCGCCACTACTGAAGTTTTAGCTCACTACCTTTAACTTTTCCAGACCACCAACACCACGCCGCACATAATCAACCCTAACCCCAATAAACGAGAGAAGGGAACTGGTTCGCGGAACACAAAGCAACCTACTAGCACTGCAAACACGTAAACCAGGGCAACAGCTGGAGCCGCAATACTGAGTTTGACTCGTGTCAGTAGCAAAATATAGGCAACTGCGCCCAAACCATAACACACCAGACCTACCAACACTTCCGGAGTGGTGAGCATGCCCAAAATATGACTGCTAACATTACCAGCGTTGACTTTGCCCAGCTTCAAAGCCCCAGCCTTCAAAAAGAACTGCCCCGCAACGCTCGCTAGGATTGAGAGCAGTAGCAGTCCAAATTCTGGTGGACTCATAAAATACCCCTAAAGTCGGCATTCGGTTTCCTAGTTTACAGGCAACTGCACCATAACCAGAGCTAGGATTAGTATGTCGGATCGTTAACTTATGTGAACCTATGACGAGCGTCGTAAAATCTCCCTATACCAGTGAGCAAATAGCGGCTTGGCTGCGTGGACTGCTAACCATTGCTTGGGCAGACGGTGACTTCGGTGCTCAAGAGCAGGAATTAATTGCCGCCTTCACACAGGATGAAATATCTCTGAGCCTAAATCCAGTACCGTTTGAACCAATGCAGCCAGCAGAATTAGCAGATATGTTAGGGCAAGATCGGAATGCCGCCGAGAATTTCCTCCGCACAGCAGTGATGGTGGCGATCGCTGATGGGATCTATTCAGTCTGTGAAGCACACCTGTTAAGCCAATTTGCTCAAGCCTTGAAACAGCCACAGCAAGTGCTAGCAGCCTTGCAACATACTCTGTGCGACCAAGGTGAGCCGCTCAGCTACTCTACTCATGCGCCCACCAAAGCTCAGCGCGATGCCTTACACTTCGTCCGTGAATGGCTAGATGGGCTAGAAATTCATGATCCCAGACTAGCGAGGTTCTTGTGCAAAACGATACCTGCTCAGTGTCCATTTGAGCGAGATATCAAACTCTTTGGTCATAAAATCGTACACATCCCGCCTCTGTGCAAGCTCAATCCGCTCTACGAACAGCTAGTGGGCTTACGCTTTCGGTCCCTGTGTTATTTGGCAGAGGAGTGCAAAGAAGATGTTTCAGCTTACTGCTAGTAGTTAGCATGAGTGTAATCTACAGCTAATAGCTGACAAGCTATGCAATTTATCGATCAAGTCGAAATTGAAGTTGAAGCTGGGAAAGGTGGCGATGGAATAGTTGCCTTTCGCCGCGAAAAGTATGTGCCAGCTGGTGGACCAGCTGGTGGGAATGGAGGACGAGGCGGCTCTGTCATCCTCATCGCCGCAGAACGCCTGCAAACCTTGCTCGACTTCAGATATAATCACCACTTTAAGGCTGAAGACGGCGGTCGCGGTGGACCAAATAATCGGACTGGAGCTGCCGGGCAGGACATCGAGATTGAACTTCCTTGTGGCACCGTTGTCTATGCAGCCGAAACCGATGAAATTCTGGGCGATTTGGTCAAGCCGGGGCAGAGACTGTGTGTTGCCTTAGGAGGGAAAGGCGGACTAGGCAACAAGCATTTCTTAAGCAATCGCAACCGGGCCCCAGAGTATGCCCTACCAGGACTGCCAGGAGAACAACGACCGTTGCGGTTGGAGTTAAAGCTCTTAGCGGAGGTAGGAATTATTGGGCTACCAAATGCTGGCAAGTCTACCCTAATCTCAGCATTATCCTCCGCCCGACCCAAGGTGGCAGACTACCCCTTCACAACCTTGGTGCCAAATTTAGGTGTGGTACGTAAACCCACTGGCGACGGCACCGTTTTTGCCGACATCCCTGGATTGATTGCTGGCGCTCACCAGGGAGCAGGGCTAGGTTATGAATTCTTACGCCACATCGAGCGGACACGAGTACTCCTGCACCTAATTGATGCCAATAGTGATGACCCAATAGGCAACTACAACACAATTCAGCAGGAATTACAAGCCTACGGAAGAGGCTTAGCCGAACGCCCTCAAATTCTGGCACTCAATAAAATTGATGCCATTGATTCAGAAACGTCCCAGGTTGCGGTGCTAGCAACTCAGTTGAGTCAAATGAGTCAGGCTCCCGTTTTCCCAATCTCAGCTGTGACTCACGCTGGGCTAGAACCTCTATTGCAGCAAGTTTGGACAATTTTGGAGAGAGTAGGGGAGCAGGGGGACAGGGGGGCAGAGGGGCAGGGGAGCAGGGGGCAGGGGGGAGCTACCACAGATGAATCTGCACACGCTTGAATATTGACGCCTTGCTCTCGGTGCGAAGCACCCTCCCTGCCAATATTTCTTTTTCTCTCGCGTTTAACTTCGCTCTTCTAGTGACCATATGGTGTGGGATATTTTCTTTCCCCCCTGCTCCCCTGCCTCCTGCCCCCCTGCCCTTTTCTACTTCCCTGTTTTAGCAGCAGCTGTGGGTTGATTAAGTTGTTGGTAAACGACACGAGAGATTTGGCGAATTAACTCTTGAGCGCGACTATCGTTGTAAGAGCGTTTAACAACCGTGACAGCAATGTAACGCTTGCCGCTAGGCATATCAACTAAACCTACGTCCCCTACAAGCGTCCCAATATCCCCCGTTTTGTGGGCAATAGTTGCCCCTGCTCCTAAACCAGGTGGTAACAAAGTATTGATCGTTGTGTGCCGCATGATATCTAGCAAGCGATCACGAGATCTTAGCGACATCAATTCCCCTTGATTCACCGAAGCCATTAAATTTGCCAAATCCCTGGGACTTGTCGTGTTAGTACCCGATAAATCTGGCAACCAGTTCCGGATCTGGGTAGCCGTTAACCCCCAACTGCGGAACCGCTGATTTAGAGCCGCAGCCCCACCCATCCGCGCAATCAGCATATTGGTTGCAGTATTGTCGCTGATCGTAATCATTTTAGTTACAGTTTCCAGGGAGGTGAACTTTGTCCCAGGAGGTTTGTACTGCATTTCCCCAGAGCCGCTGCCAATTAGCTTAGGCTCTACACTTAGCATTTCATCCAAGCGAATCTTCCCAGCATCTACCTCTTGAAAAAAAGCAACGGCAATGGGAAATTTAATCATGCTGGCGGCAGAGAAGGTTGAGAAGCTATTGAGTTCCACATAAGCGCCAGTATCTAGATCGACAAAAAAAACTCCAGGCAATAGCCCCACATTTTTAGCCGTTAGCTGCATCAGAGCGGTTTTCAGTGGTTTAACTTCTTGACTCAGCTTTAAGCCAGACACGGGAACTGTCACCGAATTTACTGGTTTAGGTTGCAGATTTTGCACGGAAGCAGTTACAGAATCAGACGTAATGCGGCTGGCAGGATCGAAAACAGACAATAGTGTTCCAGCGATCACCCCAATGCCAACTCCCAAAATCAGCAGTCGCAGACAATACACAACTGGCGTGATCAGAGTTGTTCGCCTCTGATTTGCAGAGGCAGGCGATCCAGAGCGATTTAACTTTGACGAAGCAAAGAGCGTTGCTCCCGGAGGCTTCCTTCGGGAGAACGTTGACGAAGCAAAGAGCGTTGCTCCCGGAGGCTTCCTTCGGGAGAACGTTGACTTAGCAACTCCCTTTGGCTCTTTAAACATAGGAACAGGCTGAGTCAGATTTTTTCGATTGTGTTCTGCCGCTGTGGTTACTGGCTTCCCAGAACGTCCTGAGCGGTACTTGCCATTAGTCCCCGCTGTTGAAGGTTTACTTCGCGATGCCATTACAGTTTCAAAATCGACTTTTTGGTGGTTTAAGCGTTCACTTAGGGGCTGGAGCTTTGCTGGCTCCTGACTTCTCGGTTTTGGCTGGGGGCGACTCTGGGGAACTCGCCGACCTTCTTGCCGTGCTGAGAAAGGCTTCTCGTCAGACTCTGGCACCGATACTCCTTGCGGCACAATCAACTCAGTTACAGAAGTTTATCTGATTTTCTGACAACTAGGCGGTATTTGGTTAGTAATGTGCATTAATTTCTGCTTAAATTGTTGATTTTTACAGCGAGTTTGTTTTCCCAAGTGCCCATTCCATCTGAGTCAAAATCCCCCGCAGCATTGCCACTTCCACAGTTTCTAGTTGGGTGCGATTGAATATTTGCCGAAATTTCTCCATCCGGCTTGCTGCTGTATGGGGATAAAGGTAACCAATTTTAAGCAACAGAGATTCTAGTTGCTGATAGTATCCTTCCAACATGTCTAATGAAGCAACATCCCTTGTTGCTGCTGTTAGTCCCATAGTTGCGGGTTTTTCCTGGGAATTTACCGCTGAAGAAAGTTCGTAACAGCAAATTGCTACTGCTTGAGCTAGATTCAGTGATGGATAGATATGACTAGAGGGGATGCGGACGAAACGCTGGGCATAGTTCAATTCCTCGTTACTCAGCCCTCGATATTCTGGACCAAAAATCAGAGCGGCATCTGTCTTTGGTGCAATCAACCATGGTAGTGCCATGCGAGGTTGTTCCATGTCACTAGATAAGTTACGCTCGCGAGCGGTTGTGGCAATTGCCCGCTGACACCCTTGCAAGGCTACAGGTAATGCCTCGACCGTAATGGCGGCTTCCAGCACATCCACTGCATGCACTGCCATCAGTTTCGCTTCCGCTGAAAGGGGATCGCACTGGGGATTCACTAACACCAGATGTTGCAATCCAAAATTTTTCATCACCCGTGCGATCGCGCCCACATTTAATGGTCCAGATGGCTCTACTAGCACAATCCGCACTCCAGATAATGACTCCCACATAACATCACCTGTAGCGACAAGTTCTTAAAATTGGGAAATAACGTATTGTCAACTTACCATCATGGGACGCGCTCGTGCCAAATCTGACCTGCCAACAAAAATTTGTCCAGTTTGCCAACGCCCCTTCACTTGGCGCAAAAAATGGGAAGATTGCTGGGATGAAGTGAAGTACTGCTCAGAACGCTGCCGACGGAGGAGAGAGTAGGGGAGGCAGGGGGAGCTGTTCTTGAGCAGGGGAAGAGAAGAGGTTAGGGTTTTATTTGCAAAGAACATTAAAGGGAGAAAGGGTTAAGTGGTGTTAGATGGACGGGTGCAACCAAAGCTAATTATTCATGGGGGGGCTGGTAGTTCGCTGAAAGGGAAAGGAGGCGTGGAGGTGGTACGCCGCTCACTCTCTAAAGTTGTGGAGGAGGTTTATGCATTTCTCCTCTCTGGAGCAAGTGCTTTAGATGCGGTGGTGCGAGGGTGCGAGCTGTTGGAAGACGATCCTCGGTTTAATGCAGGAACTGGTTCAGTGCTGCAATCTGACGGTCAAATCCGTATGAGTGCAGCGTTGATGGATGGGGATCGCAGGCGCTTTAGTGGTGTAATTAATGTCTCGCGGGTACAACATCCGATTAATCTAGCTCAAACTTTGCAAAATTCTCCTGACCGAGTGTTGTCTGATTATGGAGCGGCTGAGCTGTTGCGAGAACTCCAAATTCCTAGCTACGATGCCTTGACTGACCTCCGATTGCAAGAGTGGACTCAGGAGCGGCAGGAGAATTTTGTCAAAACAATGGCGGGAGTGGTAGCAGAGCAAGAGCTAGTCGAGTCTAGCAATGCTAGGCGCGGTACGATTGGGGTTGTAACATTAGATGTGCAAGGACGTTTAGCAGCGGGAACCTCAACAGGTGGTAAGGGGTTTGAGCGGATCGGACGTGTGAGTGACTCTGCGATGCCAGCCGGAAATTATGCCACTGCTCATGCTGCTGTTAGTTGTACAGGCATCGGAGAAGACATCATTGATGAGTGTCTCGCAGGTCGAATCGTCGTCCGAGTGACTGATGGACTCCCCTTACTCGCTGCAATGAAACGCTCGTTTAGCGAAGCCCACGAACACCAACGAGATTTTGGTGCGATCGCCATTGATGCGACAGGCGCGATTGCCTGGGGCAAAACCAGCGAAGTCCTCCTCGCCGCCTATCACGATGGTCAACAGATAGGTGACACCTTAGAAATGCCTGAAGCTCCCACTGTACAGGGTTTGGGTAAGGAGTAAGAGAGCAGGGGGAGCTGTTCTTGAGCAGGGGAGGCGGGGGGAGAAAATACTTTCTCGTTCTTGGACCAAAGCTTAGAAGTGCTTGATTCTGAAGCGCTGCCCCTCAGACCAGAAAAATAAGGTAAAGCCTTACAGAAGCTTCCCCCAACCAATTTGAGGAACAGAGTAAGCAGTCAGCCTCCTTGCTCCCCCTGCCCCCCTGCTCCCCCTGCCTCCCCTGCTTTCTTCAACCGCCATCCCGGCTTAACCACCTGTCGGGCACGGGCAATCACTAGGCAATCATCTTCTACATCTTCTGTCACTACAGAGCCAGCTGCGACTGTGACATCGGCTCCTAGTGTCACAGGTGCTACTAACACACTGTTAGCACCAACCTTGGTACCATCGCCAATTTGAGTAGGATGTTTGTTCACACCATCGTAGTTAGCGGTGATAGTACCAGCCCCGATGTTAACGCGATCACCCAGTGTCGCATCACCCAAGTAAGACAGATGAGCAACGTTGGTTCTGGAGCCCAACTTGCTATTTTTCAGTTCCACAAAATTCCCCACGCGGCAACCGGAACCTATCTGGAGCGGACCGCGCAAATGGGCATAAGGACCAATTTGCACTCCGGCTTGGACTATGCTGTTTTTGACTACCGAATATAGCACTGTCACATTTTCGCTCAACTGGCTATTTTCGATTAAACTCCCCGGTCCAATGCGACTGCCCGACTGAATCACCGTATTGCCCCGCAAATGAGTCTGCGGTTCAATAATCACATCTGGTTGCAACTGCACCGTATCATCAATCGTGATGCTATTGGGGTCAATCAGAGTTACTCCTGCCGCCATCCAATCTAACTTCACTCGCTGCTGCAAAATCTCGTAGGCTGTTGCTAGCTGCTGTCTGTCATTGATGCCCAGAATTTCTCGATTGTCCTCTACATCAACAGCCATTGCTGATGAGAGCTGGCTCACCACATCTGTCAAATAATATTCCTGTTGGTCATTGTTTGCTGCCAAATGGGGCAGCACCTGTGCCAAGTCAGACCAACGGAAGCAATAAACCCCTGCATTGATGCGGCAATTTTGTTTTTGGGCAGCAGTGCAGTCTCGGTCTTCTACAATCTGCGCGATCGTACCTTGACTGTTGCAAAACACGCGCCCATATCCCTGGGGATTAGCTATCTGGGCTGTTAGGAGTGTGGCGGCGTTCTGATGCTCTTGGTGCTGCTGTAATAGGTGTTTAAGGGTTTCAGGGCGGAGCAAGG
>JAFAVL010000448.1 GCA_019242465.1 Chroococcidiopsidaceae cyanobacterium CP_BM_RX_35
TTATACTTTTGCTCCATTAAAACATGCTTCTCAAGTCCATCCCAAGTACGTGTCCAATTCTCATTTGCCCAGCAAAGACAAAATGGAAAGTCTGGTTTACCCGAAGCTAGAACTTCATTAAATGGACGTTCAAGAAGATGTTTTCCATTAAACCAATAGTGATAGTAACAAAACCCGTAGATTCCATATTCTCTGGCTAAGTCTGCCTGAGCCTGGCGTGTGTCTGCTAGACGTAAGTCATAAAACCCCAAATCTGCTGGAAAATGCGGTTGATAGTGACCAGGAAACAGAGGTTTAGCTTTGACAACATTAGTCCATTCGGTGAAGCCCTTTCCCCACCATTCGTCGTTTTCAGGAATTGGGTGGAATTGGGGGAGATAGAAAGCAATGGGCTGAACGGTACTGTTAATAACTGACATATCTTCTATCCTAGAGACTTGGATGAGCTACAACAGCAAATTGTAGATAGCGCATATCCTCTATCCAGTTAAGAAAAAGCCGATTAAGAAAATGAAATTTGCGCGAGTGGTGAGGATGTTCTTTCTCAATCAGATTAATACCTTCAATGCATTCGACACAATAACCTAAAGCCTCGAAAGTTGACAATATACTACGGCGGGTAAAAAAGCGTAAATGTGTTCTGTCTAGAATGCCATAATCGGTGTACCGCCAATCTTTATGAACCAGTAGATTCCACATATTGTCAAAATAGCGGACGTTTGGAATGGAGGCAACAACTACACCCTCAGTTTTTAGCAGTTCTTTAGAGAATACTAGAGCAGCAGAAGGGTCGACCATGTGCTCTAAGACGTCATTAAAGATGATGCAATCAAAGCTCCGGCTAGGGAGATTTAGGCTACTATTAAAATCTCCGCATATAACGCGGTCTAACCTCTGAGCAGCAACCGAAGCAGCACGCTCGTTCAACTCAACTCCCCACACCTCCAGAGGACGCTTCTCTTTCAAGAATTGAGCAAAACCGCCACTTCCACACCCGACTTCGAGAATGGTATGTACCTTCTGAGGTATATACCGAAGCATTTCCTGTCGCTCATTTTGAAAGTAGGTTTCGAAGTCTTTCAATTTATAACCATTGGCTATGGCTTCTTCACCACTCATAAAGATCTGACCTCCGCTACTCTGTCTTTGAAGAAAATTCAGTAACTTTACAACTAACCTCGTTTTTTACATTATGTGCAAATGTAATGTCTACCTTGCATTAGTTGCTTACCAACTTAAAACTGATATTACTATGACCTTGAGCAAAGGAAGATTTAGATTCTCGTTGAGAATAACAACTTATGCACTCTTTCAACTAATTTATCTTCAAATGCGTATCTCTAAAAAAGACATTTCCCCAGCCAGTCTGCCAGTTCTCTAGAGGAGATTTATCGTCATCGGACAGGTGTACAATCTGAAATGTTGGTTTGCCAATTACAATATCAAAGTCTCTCCTGGCAAATTCGCTATGACCTATACTGAAACCCGCATAATATACTCCTGGTGCTAAATTCACATTTGAGACAGTTAAATTCAAAGTAAGCTCTCGATCTGCTTCTACCATAAATTCTTCAGTAATCAATGTACCTATGCAGGTGCCAGCAACAGTAAAGAAGCTTGAGCCAACACTCAAACCTTCCATACTAATATCTGATCGAATGACCAGCGTGTATTCTATCTCTTGCCCAAATACTAAAATCCCGTTATTGCCGGATGACAATTCTATTTTAGAGAACCTTATATGTTCACCCTTTCCAGGTAACCTCAGTTGTTCTATGTCTTCTGTTTTGTTTTGGAGTACATCTGTAATGTATTCAGCCATGATGCTATCGGTTGAACCAATGGCACGAACGTGACCCCTTACTAGATAGACTACTTTATCACAAAGAGAACTGATTGCTCCCGTATTATGGCTAACAAAAAGTACTGTTCTTCCTTCACTAGCTACTTCCCCCATCTTACCCAAACATTTTTTTTGAAATGCCATATCCCCCACTGCCAGAACTTCATCCACAATTAAAATTTCCGGTTCCAAGTGTGCTGCTACAGCAAAGGCAAGACGGACATACATTCCTGATGAATAGCGCTTTACAGGCGTATCTAAAAACTTTTCTACCTCCGAAAAAGCTACAATCTCATCAAACTTCTTTTTGATCTCAACCTTACTCATTCCTAGAATGGAGCCATTGAGATAAATGTTCTCCCGTCCCGTCAACTCTTGGTGAAAACCCGTACCTACTTCCAGTAAACTCGCTACTCGTCCTCTAATTGAAATCAGTCCTTTCGTTGGCTCAGTGATCCGGCTCAGAACCTTAAGTAGGGTTGATTTCCCCGCTCCATTGCGACCAACAAAGCCAACCCTATCTCCTTGTTGAATCTCAAAAGAAACATTTCTTAAAGCCCAAAACTCTTCCTGTTTAGGTTTATGAATGCTAGGTTTTAGACCTGGTAGCAATCTGCGGCTCAGAGACTTCGCTCCATCAGATAGCTTATCTCGCAGAGTTGTATTTCCCCCAACATTCTGCTCCCCAAGTACATACTTCTTGCCCAGATTCTCAACTCGAATCACAGTATTAGACACGCGTTCAGCCCTCAACTAAATAACGTCAGCGAAGGTACGTTCCGTCTTGCGGAAATACCAAATCCCACTAGCAAGAACTAGGAAAACAATTACTAGAGAAAGAATGAACCCTGGTAAGTAGATTTCAGCCTGCCCACGTAATATTGCCCAGCGAAAGCCATCAATCACTCCTACCATTGGGTTTAAAGAGTAGAGTAAGCTCCACTGTGGGTGCCGCTGATAGACTATCTCAGAACTATAGCCTACAGGCGAGATATACATGCCAAGCTGAACAACGAACGGTACGATATGTTTAAAATCTCGGTACTCCACATTCAACGCTGCCATCCACAATCCACCTCCCAGAGAAGCTGCAACGGCAATTAGGATAAAGAGCGGTAGCGTCAGAATGCGCCAATCGGGTACAAAGTCATACCATGCCATCATTGCTAGCAAGATCATGCCGGAGATCGCAAAGTCTACAAAGCTGACAATTACTGAACTTGCAGGCACAATCAGGCGAGGGAAGTAAATTTTAGAAATCAAATTAGCGTTAGTGATTAGGCTATTACTACACTCCGCCAGGGCACTAGAGAAGAATTGCCAAGGCAGCATTGCGGCAAACACCAGAATTGGGTAAGGGACACCTGGGTTAGAGGGTAACTTTGCCAAGACGCTAAACACTAATGTAAAAACAACTGTTGTGATAAAAGGGCGAAGCAAAGCCCAGGCAAGACCGATGGCTGTTTGCTTATAACGTACTAAAATGTCACGCCAAGATAAGAAGTAGAATAATTCCCGAAAGCGCCACAAATCCTGCCAGTATTGACCTTCAGTCCGACCCGCCTCAATAATCAGCTCTTTTGTATTCATCTACCCTTGTCCGTATTGTCAGTTGCGCTATTTCCGCTCTGGAATCAGCTAGTTGCTTGCTGTTGTGTACTTCTTGGATTGAGAGAAAGCTTGTGCTACAGCTATAGTTAACATACAACCACTGGTAAGCGCACAATCTGTGTCAAAAACCCTGGCTTTACATATTTTTGATCCACCAACTTCAGCACCTGCATCAAAAGACTCTTCCCACGCAGCTTGTAGACCTCAGTTCTACGCCGACCTAAATATGCCACACCTACTGCCCGAATCGCAAGAGCGATGGACAATTTTATCTTAGAAGTGGTTGTTTTGAGGGTCTGCTTAATCTAAAAAAATGTTATCCTCACTCTATTCTAGATAGGAAAGAGTTGCAGGATTATAGCAATCAAATCCAGCACTTGGCTGGGTGTGTCTCTAGAAGTGCTTGAACTATATTCCTTTAGGGGTTTGTTAACCATTACGAGTTCTTCAAATGCTTGAGCCACTCACTGTCTCACTTATTTCTGCCGTAGAGCCAGATTGGAGCCGCGAACAGTGCTGTCGCTGGTGGGAACCTAGCCGCCAACTACTCAAGTCAATCCGTAGGTATCAAAAGTGGAAAGCTCGTGGTGGTCTGATTGGACGCTGCTTAAGCATCTGGAACGTGCTAATGCATCGTTTCTGGAGCGTTGTCACTGGAGCTGATATTCCACTCAACTGTCAAATTGCTGGAGGGCTCATCCTCCCTCATCCCAATGGTGTCGTCATCCACCCAGATGCATCTATTGGACCAAATTGCTTGATTTTTCAACAAGTAACCATTGTTGGAGGAGTCGAAATCGGTGGACATGTTGATATCGGTACTGGAGCGAAAATTATTCGCTCTGTCAAACTGGGTGAGCATGCCAGGGTTGGTGCGAATGCTGTAGTTGTAAGCGATGTGCCAGCTGGCGCAACGGTAGCTGGGGTGCCTGCCAAAATTATTAGCTCCTCTCAACCTGATGACAATACTTAATCCAAATATGAAGATTTGAAGAAGTTCTTAGTTCTAAGTTACACTCTAGCCAGATTGCCTACAGATTTTGCAGAATATTGACTGAATTATTGCAGCACAAAGCGTCAGTGATTGACGCCATTAATCAAGATTGCTAAATTTTAAACACCTGGATACCAAGCGTGAATCGAATCGGATTGGTTGCTATAGGACGAAATGAAGGCAAACGTCTGCATCAGTGCCTGCTGTCTGCAAGTGGCAATGTAGACTCGATCGTCTACGTTGATTCAGGCTCTACAGATGGCAGTGTGGAGTTAGCGAGATCGCTTGGCATAGAGGTGGTTGAACTCGACTTGTCTGTACCCTTTACAGCAGCCCGAGCCCGCACCACTGGATTTATGCGACTGCTAGAAGTAAATGACCAGCTTGAATTTGTGCAATTTGTTGATGGCGACTGTGAAGTCGTTGAGGGATGGCTAGAGCGGGCTCAAAGCGAACTCGCGGCTCACCCCGACGTTGCAGTAGTTTGTGGTCGGCGGCGCGAACGTTACCCCAATTTAACTGTCTACAACCGACTGTGCGATCTTGAGTGGAACACACCAATAGGTGAGACCAAAGCTTGTGGTGGTGACGCGATGGTGCGAGTGACAGCCTTCCAACAAGTCGGTGGATTTAATCCGACCTTGATCGCTGGTGAAGAACCGGAACTATGCGTGCGGTTGCGACAAAAAGGTTGGAAAATTCTACGTTTAGAAGCCGAAATGACCTGGCATGACGCCCAAATGACAAGTTTCAGCCAATGGTGGAAGCGTTCAATTAGGGCTGGTCATGCGTATGCAGAGGGCGCTTGGTTGCATGGTGGGGAACCAGAACGCCACTGGGTCAAAGAAAGCCAGAGCATCTGGGTATGGGGATTATTTTTACCTCTATTGGCATTTGGCATGGCATGGCCGACGTACAGCTTAAGCCTATTATTGTTAGTCGGATACCCAATTGGGGTTTATCGAACATACCGTTATGCCCGACTGCGAGGCTTTAAGCAGCAAGACTCTGTACTGTATGCGCTGTTTTGCGTTTTAGGAAAGTTCCCCAATCTTATGGGACAACTGCGGTTTCATCTCAATCGTTGGCTGTCAAGGCAAAATCAACTGATTGAGTATAAAGAACGATGAAAGGAAAAACTGTTATGGAAAAATGGCTTGTAATACCCGTGTTTGTGAGTCTTATCATGACTACAAAGGAGGATTAGCTACTAGCTTGGTCTAGGACTAACTTTAAAGCTCTGCACCAGTTTGGTAGAGTTAGACCAAATGCATGAGACAACTTCTGAGTTGACAATAGCGAATAAGCAGGTCGCTTTGCAGGTGTAGGATACTCTTTAGAAGGGATGGCAATTAATCTCTGTAAACGCCGTTCGCGCTCCTGTGGCTGATGCTCAAAGATTGCCTCAGCAAAGCCGTGCCAGCTCGTCTGCCCACTAGCACTCAGGTGATATATCCCACTCTTGTTAGCGATAAAACTAGTTACGTTAGGTGTAGATTGTGACAAAATTTGGGCTGTGGCTTCAGCAATTGTTCTGCTATCTGTTGGAGCCCCGATTTGGTCATTGACCACTCGGAGTTCTTCCCGCTCCAGCCCTAACCTCTGCATCGTCAACAGAAAATTCTTACCCCGTGGACCATAAACCCAACATGTACGCAGAATCAAATGTGGCACACCCTCTGCTTGAATTGCCTGTTCGCCTGCTAGTTTCGTTTTGCCGTAGATGTTTTGTGGGTCTGGTTTATCCTCCTCTATATATGCTGTAGCCTTCGTCCCATTAAATACATAATCTGTGGAGTAGTGAACGATTGCTGCCCCCAGTTGCTTCGCCTCTGCTGCCATGACGCCAGGTGCAACACCGTTGACAGCCATGGCTAGCTCTGGCTCTGACTCAGCTTTATCTACTGCTGTGTAAGCGGCAGCATTCACAATCAAGTCAGGTTGCACGGCACGAATCGCCTGACGAATAGTATCTGGCTCAGCTAAGTCTACCCGCAAAACTGGCTCACTAGTACTACGCCCAACCGCAATTACCTCGCCCAAAGTCATCAAGGTGCGTTGCAATTCCCAACCGACTTGCCCAGTTACACCTGTAAGGAAGATTTTCATGCAAAAACCTCAGCCAATTGTAGCGACTTCCCCGCCTGGTCTTTAGCTGATAGCACTGGCTCTCCTGTTAGCGGCCAAGCGATCGCAACATCGGGGTCATCCCAGCGTACGCAACGTTCATACTCTGGTGCATAGTAGTCTGTCGTCTTGTACAGAAACTCTGCGTATTCAGATAGCACCACAAAACCATGGGCAAAACCAGCAGGCACCCAAAATTGCTGTTTGTTCTCAGCACTGAGGTTTATACCCACCCACTGACCAAAAGTCTTGGAGCTGCGTCTTAAATCTACCGCCACATCAAACACTTCCCCAACCACAACTCGCACCATTTTTCCTTGCGGTTGCTGAATCTGGTAGTGTAGCCCTCGCAAGACATTCTTAGCCGAGCGGGAATGATTATCTTGAACGAAGTACTGTGAGATTCCCGCCTTTTCTGCTAAAGCTTTCTCGTTGTAACTTTCATAAAAGAAACCGCGTTCGTCTCCGAACACTCGCGGTTCAATGACTAGCACATCAGGAATAGCCGTCTCTGTTACCTTCATCGCCACACCCTGGTTGCCACAGAAAATTCTGACTCCATATCGGCAGAAATGATCCCATCCCGGGCTAAAGCCGAGGCGTCGTGATCATCTTCGAGGACGTCCATCAGATAGCGCCCATAGCTACTTTTCGCCATAGGTTGAGCTAACTGGCGTAATTCATCTGCATTAACATATCCCAAGCGATAGGCAATCTCCTCGATACAGGCAATCTTCAGCCCCTGCCGTTGTTCCAGGGTTTGGATAAAGTTAGCCGCCTGATGGAGAGATTCATGGGTGCCAGTGTCTAGCCAAGCATACCCTCGCCCTAAAATCTCAACTTGCAGTTGACGCCACTCTAGGTAAACTCGGTTCAAATCAGTAATTTCTAGCTCATTCCGGGTAGAAGGTTTTAAACTAGCAGCGATTTCTGCTACCTGGCTGTCATAGAAGTAGATCCCAGGCACGGCATACTTTGACTTGGGAGCTAGCGGTTTTTCCTCAATACTAATTGCTCGACCTCGCTCATCAAACTCAATCACACCGTAGTGCTGTGGTTCTTTCACTTGATAGCCGAAGACCAACCCACCTTCGCGCAGCGTCGCTGCTCGGACTAGCACATCGCTGAAACCATGCCCATAAAAGATGTTGTCACCTAAAATCAGGCAGACTGGCTGATTATCGATAAACTCTTTGCCTAAAATGAAGGCTTGTGCTAAACCTTCTGGCTTTGGCTGCTCAACATAGCTAAACTTGAGCCCCCACTGACTCCCAGACTTTAACAGTCGCTGGAATTGAGGCAAATCGTTTGGGGTAGAAATAATCAGAATTTCCCGAATCCCTGCCAGCATCAAGACCGATAAGGGATAGTAGATCATCGGTTTGTCGTAAACCGACATCAGTTGTTTACTCACCACATGAGTCAGTGGATAAAGACGTGTCCCAGAGCCACCAGCTAGAATGATCCCTTTCATTTCTCTCTCCTCCCTCAAGCTTTTCTGTGTTCGTAGTTTTGCTTGAGCCAGTTTTGGTACGCTCCCGATCGCACCTGTTCGACCCAAGCGGAGTTGCTGATGTACCACTTAACTGTCTTGAGTAATCCACTCTCAAAGTTTTCTTGCGGCTGCCAGCCCAATTCCCGATTGATTTTGCTACAGTCAATCGCATATCTTAGATCATGACCAGGGCGATCTTTCACAAACGTAATCAGCTGCGAGTGTGGCATCTCAGTTGGGGCTAATTCATCCAAAATCTCACAGATTTTCTCGACCACAGTCAAGTTTGTTTGTTCATTCAGACCGCCAATGTTGTAAGTCTCACCGCTTTGCCCTTTGTTTAGCACAAGGTAGATAGCCTCGCAGTGATCTGTGACATACAGCCAATCACGGACGTTCTGACCATTACCATAGATTGGTAGAGATTTACCGTCAAGGGCGTTAAGAATCGTCAATGGGATCAGTTTCTCTGGAAACTGGTAGGGACCATAATTGTTCGAGCAATTGGTTGTGAGTGTAGACAGTCCATAGGTGTGATAATAGGCTCGCACCAAATGATCGGACCCCGCTTTAGACGCTGAGTAAGGACTATTAGGAGCGTAAGGGGTATCTTCGCGGAAGGCTGAATCGTTTGGACCTAGTGAGCCATAAACTTCATCCGTGGATACATGCAAAAAGCGAAACTGCTCCTGTTTTGGGGGTGGGAGTTGTTGCCAATAGTGCCTACTTGCTTCCAAAAGCTGAAAGGTTCCTAGTACATTAGTTTCGATGAAAGCTTGCGGACTTAAGATTGACCGATCAACATGACTTTCAGCTGCAAAGTTAATTATTCCATCCGGTTGATACTGCTCTAGGAGGTAACTGACTAACTCTCGGTTGCCAATGTCACCTCGAACAAAATGATAGTTGGGATCTGCTTGCAGCTCTGCTAGAGTCAGAAGGTTGCTAGCATAGGTCAGCTTGTCTAGATTGACTACGTTTGCCCATTGGGCTGCCCTAGCTTGGAGGACAAAATTGGCACCGATAAAGCCTGCACCGCCTGTCACTAGTAACGTCCGCATATTTTCTGTTCCAAGTTGGACACATTGTCAGTGACTACATTAACCTGTACGAGAGATATCAGCAAGATAGCTTCACCTGTGCTTTAAAATGAAAGTGGTTTACTCCGTAGCGGCGCACATGACTCCAGCTATCTCTGAAGAAGTTCGGTGGACGATCGCCGATTTGGAAGGGTTCCCTGATAACGGCAATCGTTACGAGATCATTGATGGAGAGCTATTTGTGACCCGTGCCCCACACTTAGACCATCAGGATGTTGCTGGCTTGGTCTATGCAGAATTATTGCGCTGGTCACTTCAAAGCAATTTAGGTAAACCTTTTATCACACCAGGTATTATCTTTTCGGAGTCTGACGCCGTAATTCCTGATGTGATTTGGATTAGCCACGAACGGAGAGCGCGATTAGTCGATAGTTCAGGTCATCTAACAGGCGCTCCAGAACTCGTGGTTGAGGTTTTGTCGAATACTGAAAAAGATAAGAAGCGCGACCGTGAAACTAAGTTAAAACTTTATTCTGTTCAAGGCGTTTCTGAATATTGGATTGTCGATTGCGAACAACAATTGATCGAGATTTTCCGGCGAGAGAATGCTATCCTCAAGAAAGCTATGACGCTGCTTAAGGTAGATAGACTCACAAGTTTTCTTTTACCAGGGTTTAGTTGTGAAGTTGCATCCTTATTTGAGTAAGGAAGCGTTACAAATTCCCTGCAAACATTGTCTTAGATTGTATGAACACTCCTTGTAGCGTTCTCTCTAATCGTTTGATAACTAATCGTTTGATAACGTCTTCTAATTCACCCTTCTCAGCACCTCTTCAAGCTTTTCTATTCTGAACTTGAGTGCTTGGTAGCGACACAAAGTTCTTGAGCTGTTTCATTTCTCTAATTAGTCTACGCTGAATACGTCTCCAGATCGTTAGGCGCCATCCTGACCATGCTGTCATATCAAGATACTGAAAAAATAGATGTTTGCTTGGATGTGCTTTAAGAGAATTCCACGGTTTATACGGTGCCGAGAAGTGGATGATGTAAGGATGATGAACGACATCATTATACATTTCTTCTGAAAATGGGCTGTCTTTCCAGAATGAAAAATCATGAATTGAAGATTGCTGATTCCATCTTGGGTTAAGCATATTCCATTTACCAGCTAACACTGGATTTAACCCATCCTGGTCAGCCCAAAGTATAAATTTAGGGTTCTTTATGACATACTCAATTACCTTTTCACTCATATTTTCAGCTCGCCACTTTTTAAGGTTGATGACTAAAACTCCTGCATTAAAGTATTTACAATCTGATGAAATACCTAATTCTTTGCATTT
>JAFAVL010000309.1 GCA_019242465.1 Chroococcidiopsidaceae cyanobacterium CP_BM_RX_35
CCAGTTGACCCAAAATTTTTCCTTCTTCATCCCGAATCACCACTTCTACCTTAGCTTTCATCCCTGACTCGCTCTGCCTCTCATTCCCCTCATGGGGTACATCTCCCCTAGTTTACCGGATGCTCACCGGAAAATTTACAGCAGGAATTCTTACAGCGTCAGGTAGGTGGACTGTTTATAAAAAATAGGGCGATTACCTCCTAGAACAGTCCTTTAAAACTGCATTCACCCACCCTATTTTTCTCCAGTCAGAGGTTTTGATAGCGCTTGTAATTCTTCCCACCTATAGTGACTAGACAACTTGATTGGTCTATCATTGGCTCCTATCCCCATCTCAATTGTCGGACTAATTATTTCAGCTAACTCTTGACCACCAAGACTGAATTACCTAGTAAGAGAGCTGCAAATCTTCCACAACACTAAGATAATATTCAAGATTTCATTAAGGAACGTTGAGGCTGACGTAGCTTTTGAGAATAGAATGAGGCAGATTCCTCGCCCATAGCACACTCTTGAGCAAATTGAATTAAATGATGACCAACAAGCCCCACATGAATTAAATTTTCGATTTCGCCTGCTTTCAGTTCTGGTAGAGCCATCTGCCAGAAAGTTTTACGGTAATGACTCATAAGACCTACCCTTAGAAAAATATTGCTCATGATGGTCAAACCTTTGCAGATATTAGCCCAAGAAGCACGGGTTGGACTATTTGGGACTTTAATGCGATTCGGGTAGGTATGTTTTATATTGTAGGCAAATCGCTGATATAGAAATTCTGGCTCATAGGCGGCGGTGATACACCGACGCCACATCTTGATAACCTGTTCATAGGGCATCAAAAACTCGACATTAGATTCACGGTTTTCGTCGAAGACTAATCGCCCTTCCAATTCTAACCTGCGCCAAAGTGGAGTTTTCGGTAACGCATGGAGCAGGTTAATGGTCAGCATGGGAATTTGGGACAGACGAATAAATTCAAGAATCCTGTCAGCTGTTTCCAATGTATCTGTATCTAACCCGATAATAATACCCGATACAACCTCCATGCCGTAGCTGTTCAAAGTTTTAACTGCTTCTAAAATCGGGATGCTTAAATTCTGATCTTTAGAGATAGCGTGAAGAGCATTAGGCTCAGGCGTTTCAATACCACAAAAAACTGTACAAAAGTAAGCTTCGCGCATCATTTCTAGCAGTTTTGGGCTCTGAGCTAGGTTAAGCGTGGCTTCACAAGCGAACTGAATCGGGTAGCCATTAAGCTTTTGCCACTCAATCAGGTGAGGTAGTAGCTTTGTGATGGCGCGGCGATCACCCACAAAATTGTCGTCTACGAAATACAGTGCCCCTGGGTTGCCAGATTCCAGCATCGTGTCCAGTTCAAAGAGAAGCTGTTCTGGAGTTTTAAAGCGAGGATTGCGACCGTAAAGTTCGGGAATATCACAAAACTCGCAGCGGTACGGGCAACCACTGGAGAACTGTACGTTGGCAAGGAAGTATTGATTAAGATTCAGTAAGTGGTAGGCGGGGGTAGGAAACTTGCTGAGGGGTAAACGCTCTTTAGTTTCAAACCGAATCTGTTGAGCAGGACGTTCTGTGTGTTGGTCTATGTACTCAATCATCAAATCAGTAGCATCCCCCAACTCTCCTAAGTGCAAAATATCAAATTCGGGGTAGTATTCTGGACAGCCACTTACTGAAGGACCTCCCACAATCGTGATTTTGCCCCAACGATGGGCGAGGTCATTAATTTGATTGATATGAGGACGCTGGATATGCATCCCGCTCACAATTAGGACATCGGCCCATTGATAGTCAGCTTGTGATGCCGGGTTGATATTTTCATCAATAAAGCGGACCTCCCAGTTTTGGGGTAAATAGGCAGCCACAACTAAAATACCTTGGGGCGGCATAAAAGCCCGAACATTATTCACTAATGGGTATGCGTAATGAAAGGTACCAAATGAGCGGCTGTACTTTGGAAAGATGCAGAGGATGCGTCGCTGGTGACGAGCAATGTAGTGGGATCTTTGAGCAGTGTTTTCAGAAGTTGGCGGATCTAATTCCTTTGGTTTAACAGTCATCCTCCCTCCAAACTACTCAACACATGTTCCGCCCTTTCCAGCAGCAAAACTGCAGTACTCATTATCAGCCTCAGGACGGTTAGCAGATTTTTGCCATGATACACCAGTTACCTGCGCAATGAGAGTAAGAACAGCACTACGACTAAGTTTGGGTTCACCGCGACTCAGAGTACCAAGTGTAGCATACGCCAGAGTCAGCGGAATTTTACAAAATTCTAAAGCCGGACCCAACGAAAGAGCTTTTGTGTAAGCATCAGCAAGCGTCAGATTACGCTGCGCATAGGCATAGAAATCTTCTCGATTCCAACCATCTGGAAAAAAATCGACCCCTCGTGCCAGATCTTCGGTGCGGTTACGTAGAATGTTGACAGCTTGTAAGCCTCGACCAAAGCCGATCGCCTGGGGTCGGCTGGTGTTGGTGCCATCATACCAGGCCCACAAGTCAGAGAGTAACAATCCTACAGCACCAGCTACCCCGAACGTGTAGCGGTCTAAATCAGCTTCTGTGCGGATCGCCCAGTTATGGGAAGCCCAGTAAGCCATTCGGTCTGCCATCGCTGCTGTTGCATCCCAAATGCGAGGCGCAATCGTTGCTGGAGCAAGTTCAGCCCATTCTTGAATCCGAATTGACACCTCCGGCAGTGGGGGTCCTTGATGTAAAGATAACAAGACCGAAAAGTCTTCAACAGGACAACCATCAACTGCTGCTTGTAGGGACAGGCTGATAGCTTGTAACAGCTTTGCTTTTGTTTGGTTATCCAGTTTTGGGTGATCTTCAATTTCATCAATGGCACGCATACATAAGTATGCTGATGCAACTGCTTCTTGCAGTCCTGCTGGTAAGCGACTGATTGGAATGTAAAAAGTCCGACTAGTCTCCTTAAGTATATCCAAAGCATTTTTACGCAAATCCATGTACACTCCTCTAAGCCACGTTGTAAGATTTTGAACACCAAACATCTTTTAGACAAAAGTTTGTCTTTTGCTAGAACCAAACTTAGTCACTTATACCAAGTAAACTGCTGGCTGAACGAGTCGGGTTTTGAGGTCGCATTGCATGTGTACAGATAACACACTGATCGCGCCACTCCCGCAAACCGTCTAGATGCATACTAAAAGTTAGGTAAGTAGCCCTTACCGGACTAACTTTAGAAAGTTAAATGGACTATTGCTTCTTCCTAAGGAATTAATCATCGTTTCTTGCCAAGGAGTAGAATTATTTCATATCAATTTCATCTTTTTATGCAATGGTGAATTTTGGCAATCAATAAACCTTTTCATTCTAGGGAAATTAATGAGGTGGAATCCGCTCCTATTGCCCTTAATTATTTAGCGGATATACCACTCACGCCCACAAGTGATGTAACGCCAGCCACGACTACCGCGACACCTACCCATCTCAGCCAGGTGACCCGCTCGTGAAGTATGATTTTGGCGAGGATGGTGTCAATGATGTAAGTAGACGACATTAGAGGCACAACCGTTACAACAGGAGCCGTTCGCATTGATAGGAGATAACCACCAAAATGACCTGATAACACGACAACGCCTAAGATCAGTTTCCAGTTGTGGAAGATGCCGGACTGCCGGATGAACTTGAAAAGCTTCAATGGGTTAAGTAATCCCCAGATACCGCCAAATGATTTAATGTCAACCTCGTTTAGCGCCTGGGAACCCTGTTTGATCAAAAAATCCCCAATGACAGAACAAATAATCGCCATACTAATGCCAACTGCAAATAAAGTCATGATTTCTTGCCCTGTGCAGTAAATCCAATTATGACGACACCAATCAAGATGATCAAGATGGAACCCCACCGCTCAAGCGAAACCTTTTCATGCAGGAAAACCATGGCCAGCAAAGTTGTGGCCATATAGGTAGCAGCACCGCGCACTGGCACTACCAAACTTAGCGGACCGATGCGTAAGGTATGAGCGAAAGTGATGAATTGGATAATCATGAGTACGATCGCGATGTCTAGCCAAGGAATTGACAATGCCTCCACTACGGCATAGGGGATGCCTAAAGGAGAATCGACTTTTGGTGCTCGGTTGCCGCTCATGCTGTACTTGAGCAAGATATCAGCTGCTGATGACGATATAACGACTATGGCTAGAGAGATCATAAAAGACTTAAGCTTCTCTCTTGGTACACCTCCAGTTTTCCCCTTCTTCCCTGTTGAGGAATCGTCTGACTGATTGTCATTTTCCGATTGATTATTTTTCTTAACCACTGATGAGAACCTTCTTGAGGATGATTTAGAGCTTAATAGTGCTTTTAATGATTGTGACCCACCTCAAATTAGCAATCCATCTATCTAAAAGAGAATTAATATTGAAACTAGAGTTGTTCCAGCAATTTACCCTCTTCTCCTGATTTAGGATAGGTCTTTCGCTTGAACACTGCAAAGTCTAAATATCTAGAGATAAGGGTTCAGAATGTGATATACAACTTAGGAGTGATTTGTTATTCAAGGCATGATGCAGCGGCAGTTTTAGTCGAAGATGGTTGTGTCGTGGCAGCCGCTGAGGAGGAGCGCTTTTCACGGAAAAAGCTTGATAGTAGTTTTCCCGCTCAGGCAATCAACTTTTGTTTGGCAAAAGTGGGAATTACTCCACAGGATCTTGCCGCTATTGGTTATGGATTTCATCCAACACGGAGGTTTAGTTCACAAACCTTATATGTTGTTAAAAATCTTCCTAGATCTGTAGAATTGGTAGTTACTGAGAGACCGTTTGTCCGTAAGATGAATGGCATCAAGCGGGATTTTCGCGAACATCTGGGCTATTCAGGTCCAGTGTATCAGTTGGGACATCATCTGTGTCATGCTGCCAGCACTTTTCTCGCCTCGCCCTTTGCTGAAGCTGCCATTCTCACCATCGATGGTTTAGGAGATTGGGAGTCTTGCTGGTGGGGTTTAGGTCAAGGTAATGAATTAACCGAACTGGGAAAGATTGATTGGCCTCAGTCTTTAGGACATGTTTATGCGGCTTTTACAGATTACTTAGGTTTCCAAGCCTTATCCGATGAATATAAAGTCATGGGTTTGGCTGCTTATGGTGAGCCACGCTATTTGGCGCAGATGCAAGAGATATTCTGGGCAACCCCCCAAAGCTACCAAGTTAACCTGGACTATTTTAACTTTCAAACCAGGCATTGTTCTCCCTGGTTTAGCCCAAAACTAGTAGAGTGCTTTGGTCCAGCTTTGCGCGATACCAACAAAGATGTTCCACAGCACTACCGGGACATTGCGGCATCACTGCAAGCGCAATTAGAGCAAGTCATTTTTCACCTAGTACAGAAAGTTGTTGCCACAACTGGAAGTCGCAACCTCTGTCTGGCAGGTGGAGTGGCAATGAACTCAGTCGCCAACGGCAAAATCCTGACTCAAGGTTTAGTCGATGGCTTGTATGTCCCGCCTTGTGCTTCCGATGCCGGAGTGGCTCTAGGAGCAGCTTATCTAGCTTACAAAGCCACTACAGGCAAACTCCAGCGACAAGTGTTAGAAACGGCATTGCTCGGACCAGAGTATGATGCTGAGCAAATTCTCGCTGCCATTAAAAGCCGAGGCTTGCAGGCAGAAGTTGTCAGCCACCCAGCCGCGAGTGCCGCACAACTTTTGGCTACAGGTAAAGTCATTGGTTGGTTCCAAGGACGGATGGAATTTGGTCCCAGGGCTTTAGGAGCGCGTTCGATCTTGGCTGACCCAAGACGGGCAGAAATGCAAGATATTGTGAATACCAAGATTAAGTTTCGGGAGCGGTTTCGACCGTTTGCACCTTCAGCTTTGGCTGAATATGCTAGCGAATACTTCGACTGTCCAGCTCCCACACCGTTCATGACTCAGGTGTATTCAGTGCATCAGGATAAGCAAGCAACTATCCCTGCCGTCACCCATGTGGACGGGACAGCGAGAGTGCAGACAGTATCCCAGTCAACCAACCCCTTGTACTGGGATTTGATTCATGCCTTTTATCAGCTCACAGGGGTGCCGATTGTGTTGAACACTTCTTTCAATGTCAAGGGACAACCGATTGTGAATACTCCAACTGAAGCTGTAGATACGTTTCTCAACACTGGGCTAGATGCTCTTTTGTGTGGCAACTATCTTGTTTTGAAAGACTGAATACTATGATAAGCGCTATTTTGAATGTACGATTTAACGTCTGTCATCATGCTACTAGACGCCTGTACTAAGACTTGCTTGTTCTTAGTAAGAACAAAGCCAAAGCCTACCTTAGATAAGATATCTACAACAGTATATGAGAATGCTTCCCAACCAGGGCTAATCAGATCTAACCCTTCAGGACCAATTATCCAAGTTAGTGGGTAACCCGTCCAAACAACGATGAGTTGCAATTTTAACTTATTGAACAGTTGTTTTACCTTGGAATTGCGGTTTGCAGCACTTGCCGAAAACTCAGTTAAGATTGCTGTAACAATGGCAATGAAAGCTCCGCAACTGATAATGTACCAGACGAGATTGCTTGGCTTTGTCGAAAAGTTCCCAACTAATCCTCCTAAGATCATGAATATATCTGCTGCCATTACGCCTGCTATAAGTTTAGGACGTAATCCAGCTACAAGACCAAGATTAAGCAACAACAAAGGGGTAGCGACGAGCCAGTCTATATAGCGCCCCCAGTAGACCTCGCGACCCTGAAATATAGTCACTGTCTGATGGAAAATCATGGTTAGGTAGAGTGCTGCGCTCCAAAGCACTACGAAGAAGCTTAGCAGAGGGAACTCCACCCCTTCTTGTCGCCTCATCCTAGCTGCTTTAACACCAAATACAAGCGCTGCCAAGTCAAAGACTATAAAATTGACCCAAAGCCAAATCTGTGTCATAGAATCTTCTAGCTTGAAGAGATTGAGATATTGTCTTTAGACTGAATAATTAGTAACATTGTTGCATCGATT
Organism: Chroococcidiopsidaceae cyanobacterium CP_BM_RX_35; assembly: GCA_019242465.1. The sequence goes on from JAFAVL010000309.1 coordinate 6,999, forward strand.
TTCAGCTAAAGAGCTAACAAGGTAATGTAAATTGAAGTGAATTGAATAAGCAATTCACCCACTATCTACAGATATATGAATTGCCGACCTAAAAATAAATTATATCAATTGTCTAATACATTTTGCGGTTAAGAAATGTCAATAAAAGTGAAATTAGTATGAATTTATTCTATTTACTTAGATACAAGTGAGCAATAAGCCATTAGAAAGAAGTAAGTATTTGTCTAATTTTATAACCTAAGTTTAGGAAAAAATATAATAGGGATGGCTAATATGTATACTGATGAATCTTTTAAACTCCATGCATCTGCTGCTGATAATAGTTTTACCCAGGTAAATTTGATTGAGACAAAACCTGTTAAGGCACATTCTGATACAACAAATTTAAATGGGGCTAAGGCGGTTAGAGCCGCTACGCCTGATAGCGCAATTCTTTTAGTTCCTATTTTCTCTATAATGGTTTGGATGATTGTCGCTTCTAAGCTTCCAGGGGTTTGGAAGGAGGCAAGGAATAGAATTGTGAGTCTCAATCAGTTGGAGCCAATGCCCTGTAGAAACTGTCGATTCTTTGTAAACAATCATTATCTCAAATGTGCAGTGCAGCCTTCTATTGTTCTAACTCCACAAGCACTCAAGTGCTCTGACTACTGGCCTGATCATAGGCCTTACTGAATAATAAGCGGCAATTAAGTATTCCTCTCCATCAAGCGGGGCAGGGTTTGAGTCATCTAAATTTTCGAGGGGCAATCTTGAAAACATTCTCCTGTCAGTCACGCCTGCAATGTGAATTGGAGGAGAAAAAACCAAATGAACTAGGGAAAAGACAGTAATGTCAAGCTTTAGATATAGAGACAGGATAGAGAACCAAATTACCCGTGGAGCGCCCCTAGCATTAGTGATGGCAGCGATCGCCTTTGTGCTTTATAAACTAGTAATAGTGCTTGAGATCTTGGCTGTGGCGGTGCTGTTAGCTCTAGTTCTGCGAACTCTTCTACGGTGGTTACAAAGAATTTTCAAGCTGCGCTGGCTATCAATACTCGTACTGATACTGCTAATAATAGGGTTTGGAGCCTTTATTGCACTGGTGCTAATCCCCGGCTTCATATCTGAGACTCAAACTTTGATTGCGAAATTGCCAGACTATGCCAACTCTTTACAGAATTTGGCGGCTAGATTGCACAATCGATGGAGCTTTATTCCGAGTATCTCCTCCATAAACTTGAATCGGCTGAGAGGATATCTTGAAGGGATACTGACTTCCGTTCCACTGCTAGCCAGAAACTCTTTTAGTGGCGCTATTGAGACCATTGGTACAATCATTTTAGCCCTCTACATGGCCTACGACCCTAATTCTGTGATTCGCGGTATCTTGCGACTCATACCGCGTCGGCACCATGAGAAGTTTAAGGAGTTTCTCCACTCTTGTGAGGTGCGGTTGCGGGGCTGGATTTTTGGGACAGGAGTTGCCATGTTTTTTATTGGTGTCGGAGCTGGGGTTGGTCTCTGGTTTATCGGAGTTCCGTTGCCCATCTCCTTTGGTGTCTTTGCCGGATTTTTTGAGATTATTCCCTACTTTGGCTCGATTGCCGGTGCAGTGCTGCCTGCGTTGATAGCGCTGACAACTCCTAACGGTCTAATGAAGGCAGTCTATGTCTTGGCATTATTTCTGGTTTTGAACCAAATAGACGCTCACCTGATCCAACCACTAATTATGGGTAGACAGGTGCATGTGAGCCCAGTCATGGTCATCGTTTCTTTTTTAGTTATGGGTGAACTGTTTGGATTCGTTGGGGTACTGGTGGCAGTTCCAGCGGCAGCAGTTGTTGTGACTCTAGTGGATGAGTACACTCCAAAGGAGCGTCAACAAGATGCACCAAAAGCTAAAACCGAAAACTACAATCCCTAGCAATTTCGGTTATTCTCAACTTATAGGTACTTCATAGTAATTTCGACAACGTTGCTTTCGGCTGTAAACTCAAATTCTGCTTGGTGAAACTTAGGTGCCCCTTTCCACACCTTTGGGTCCTTAGAAAAGCCAAAACCCTCTTTAGGAAAACCGAGAGTTCCTGTGTCAAATTCATTATTCGAATTCTCGTCATGGTATAAGGTCACAGCATAATGTCCATACGGCAGGTCTTCAATGGTAATAGTAAGGGGAACTTCTGAGACAGGAACTTGCCCTGTTTTGGTAGCTTTAGATGTATCAGTAGGAAACCCTTCTGGAGTTGAAAACAGGGCAAAATGTACAAGACCTTGTTTCTTACGCAGTTCACTCACTTTGAGTGCTAGAGACGGTGTTTCTTTTGCTTGTGTAGAACTCATTGACTGAACGAATTTGGTGTTTAACGACTTATTCTAGTATAAGCATGATAGATATATAAACAAGAGAGAAAATGAAACTAGCATGAAACTTTTATGTTTAATTAGATATAATCTAACTTTGTTCCTTTAGAAAGAAGCTTTTTTTCCTAGTTCTTTGCACAGTGATTGCAGCAAAAAGTCTTACTTTTTCCTGGTAAACAAAAGGTAGCAGACGTGAATTCGGTGTAGCGCAATTCCTGAGTACATAGAAGGTTTGAAGCCAAGATTTACCAATTTTGCGATTTCGTGAAGAAAAGAAGAAGTTACAAATCTTGTCTTTGGGTTAGAACAAATATTTTAAGATGCTAGACAAATTAAGCTTTTGCCAAATTAAAAATTTTGGCTTTACAATGATTTTATGTTTAATATCACGACTTGGTTATAATTGAGCATAGTTTGGAATATTAATTTCAAGCTATGTCAACATGTATAGCACTAACAAGATGAATGCCTAACCCAATAAAGACTAAACCCTTGTTGCCGAAGCAGAAAGACCAGCAAACCTCAAGACAGGTTCGTCAAAGGTTCGCTGTGGCTATGATCATCGTCGTACTAGCTACATCATTGGGAGACGTGTCACTCAAAGGTGGTTTGAGCCAGGTGCCACTTCCTTCGGCAGACTCTCTTTTAGCTATTCCCCAAGCTGTGCTGGAGACACTGACGAACATCTGGGTAGATATTGCTATCCTATTGCTGATTGGTCAATTCATCGCTTGGGCTCATGCCCTACGCTTGGCTCCATACAGTCTTGCCATTCCACTACGCGCCTCCTCATATATCTTTACCGCTTTATTGGCACTTTACGTTCTACAGGAGCCGGTTCCGCCCATGCGTTGGGTTGCCATTCTGATCGTTCTGCTTGGTGTCATTATGGTGGGAGTTAGTGGTGTAGAAGGAGATAGCTAATGCTTCTATTTTTGGTAGCGATGAGCGTAGCGATTAGCTGCTCAATCTTAGGGGACTTTTTCGTGCAGCAGGGTGCTACTGCGGTTAAAAGCTCTAACGCCTGTTCCTTCTGTGGCATCTTTCGCCATCGAAAAATGCTTTTCGGTGTTGGTCTGTTGACTTGCCATTTTGCTGGCTATACCCTAGCAATGCGACTAGCTCCCATTACAGTGGTTGTGCCTCTGATGTCATGTACTTACATTGTTAATATTGCCCTGGCTCGCACTGTACTTCAGGAGCGGGTAACGAGACTGAGATGGGCAGGTGTTGCTGTGATCGTGTTCGGCGTCATAGTGCTTGGCATCTGGTCGTGAAACACAGGCAATGATAATCTCAAGAGGCTATTGTGGGTTCCTTTGCTTGTTAAGCACCCATAACCCATTCAACTTGAAAGTGCCTTTACAGAATCAACGGTATCATCTGTAAGTGGTATGAGCTTCCCATCTTTTGCCAGTTTCAGTCTTCGACCACGCCACTCGATCGTGTTGCCAGCAAAACTGTAGCACCATAGTGCAAGGCTCATAAGGTCGCGTAGAGGAATAAGCCACAGAAACTTTTTAGCCACCGGATCGTGAAGCCCCTTAACACCAACAACCCAGCCCATTGCTAATCTTGTGATCCAAGTTATACATAGCACCACCCAACCGAAAATCGAGCCCCCAGTTGCCATCAAGAAAAATAAGCTTGTTGCTGTTCCATAGGTAAGGAGAAGACCTAAGTAGCTCCAAGGTCGAGACACCCGGACACAGCAAGCCCAACGGCTCTGACGGTGGATTAAATCAATTATGTTTGTTGTTGCGATGACATGCTCAATTACATAATGGGAGAGTTCCACCTTATAACCAGCTTGGGCGGGTAGGTAGCCGAGTTGGAAATCATCTGCCAGATAATCGGCAATTGCCGCAAATCCACCGATGGCTTCGAGTGCAGTTTGGCGGATCGCAATAGTTGGGCCGAGGGCAAACTTCATTCCCTCCAGCTTTCTAGCAGCTAAAACGCCAGCTTGGTAATCGGTTGAAATCCCAACTGCTTCCAGGATTGCCACCCTACCTCGCACCAGCGGACGGTACAGACAGGTAACGACACCAACATCCTGGTTGCGCATCGGCTGGATGGTTTGCCTCAAGTAGTCCGGTCCGACCCGAACGTCACTATCTGCCAAGAGCAGAAATGAGTACCGGGCTTCGGTTACTGCATTTGCTAGGTTACTAACTTTTAGATTTGTACCAATTGTCCTCTCACTTACCACAAGACGAATATCAATATTTGGGAAATTATGAATTATTCTCTTCACAACTTCCACGCTAGGATCGCGCTCATGACGAACACTAAAAATGATTTGGTACTCTGGGTAGTCTTGCCGGCAGAATGATGCAAAGTTTTCGTAGGTGTCGATGTCGAGACCACAAATCGGTTTCAAAATAGTAATAGGTGGATGAAAATCAGGATCGCTCTGGGGTGGGTGGGAAAAGAACTCAGTCGCTGCATAAATTGTATATGAATAATACCAAATTGCTGATAGGCACAGCATCAGAAGTAGTATCAGAAGATATTGTCTAGGGTCTCTTAATGCAGAGTAGTGACCAAGTTCTATAACTGCCTGGTACCTTACCTCTGCCAGCTCTAGAAAAGTAGTCATGATTCTTCAAATAGAGATAGGTGTGAGTAAAATTGCAAATTTATTTTGGACAACCATAAAAAGCTCATGATTTAGGCTCTGCTTCCTTTTGGATTAATATCACTTCCGCATGAACAAGAATCATTGGTAGCTCGCTATCATTTAATCTTGTAATTACGTTTATTATTGATGATAATTCTAAGAGTAGAATCTGAGTTGGTTTTCTAAAAACTTTCCGATTAGCTTTATAAAATATCCTGTCCCGTTAAGCTCACACTATATACTTGTTGAAATTAGCGCTTCTTTCTAATGGGGGAATATAGCTTATTTCTAATGGATTAAAAGAATTTCATACTAGTTTCATTTTATTATGAGGTTGTTTCTGCTGAAGTTTGAGCTAAAAACTTTTAGGGGACTGGCACAGAAGATTTCTTGTTCTTTGTACGCTTTCTTTTAAGAGCCCCTGTTAAGCAAAAAACGGCTTACCGCTATAGCAAGCCTTGCAGGAGTTCGAGACTCTCTTCCCTTGTCCTCTCTTATCTTAAGTGGTTTATTAACAATGATATTGTTCACAAATCAAATAGGACTGCTATATTTAATCTCTGTACTAAATCAGAGTACCAATTTTGTCATTACACAAAAAGCTAAGGCTAGTGAAGGCATGGTCATGTCGGTTTTGCCCTCATCAAAGCTGTAGATGAGGGCACGGATCTCGTCACATGCCAGACAACACATCCTGCGCTGTAGCTAAAGTCTGGTCAATATCTGCATCTGTGTGAGCCAAAGAGGTAAACCCTGCTTCAAACTGAGACGGAGCCAAGTAAATTCCGCGCTCCAACATCCCATAATGGAAGCGGCTGAACTTGCTGAGATCTGACTTTTTCGCATCCTCGTAGTTGTAAACTGGTCCAGCAGTGAAGAACATGCCAAACATTCCACTAATTTGACCACCACAAGCTGCATGACCAGTCTCCTGTGCAACTCGCAGTAACCCATCTGCTAACTTCTTGGTGATGCGGTCAAGATCTTCGTAAGTGCCAGTTTTTTGCAGCAATTCCAGCGTCTTAATCCCAGCAGTCATTGCGAGGGGATTACCAGAGAGCGTTCCAGCTTGATACATTGGTCCGGCAGGTGCCACCATTGACATGATGTCGCGCCGTCCGCCGTAAGCTCCGACTGGTAAGCCACCGCCAATAATCTTACCCAGCGTTGTTAGGTCTGGGGTAATACCGAACTTCTCTTGTGCACCACCGTAGGCAATGCGGAACCCAGTCATGACTTCATCAAATACAAGTAAAGCTCTATGTTCCTGAGTCAGTTCCCGCAAGCCTTCTAAAAATCCTGGGGTAGGGGCAATAAACCCAGCATTACCTACTACTGGCTCTAGGATGACACCAGCGATCGCGTTAGGGTTCTCCTCAAACAGGGCTTTAACAGCTTCTAGGTCATTGAAGGGAGCAGTTAAAGTATTAATGGTGGCAGATTTGGGGACTCCAGGGGAGTCAGGTAGGCCCAAGGTGGCAACACCAGAGCCAGCCTTAACCAAAAACATGTCGGCATGACCGTGGTAACAGCCTTCAAATTTGATGATTTTGTCGCGTCCAGTGAAAGCCCGCATCAAGCGCAAAACTGCCATACAGGCTTCTGTACCAGAGTTGACAAATCGTACCATTTCCATACTGGGAACGGCTGTAATCACCATTTCCGCTAAGATATTTTCCAACACGGAGGGAGCACCGAAGCTAGTGCCTTTTTCCAAGGCTGCATGTAGCGCTTTGATCACTTCTGGATGAGCGTGACCGCAAATCGCTGGTCCCCAAGTGCCGACATAATCGATATATTGATTGCCATCAACATCCCAAATGTATGCACCTTGAACCCGGTCAAATACAATTGGTTGCCCTCCCACAGATTTGAAGGCGCGAACGGGAGAGCTGACCCCTCCTGGCATCAAGTGCTGAGCTGCGGCGAAGATTTCTGCGGATTTAGCTGTCCTAGTTGTCGTATTTACCAAAATTCTCTCCTAAGTGGGGTTGTTATCAGGTCTACCTGTAGATAGGCGTAAACCTTGGGCAAAACTCCTATACTAATTAATCATCCTAGCTAGGAGAAATGGGATGTATGTTTTACAAAACGAATCAAGATTTACCTTTAGAAGTTCGTGTTTCCCTGTCCGATACAGCTCAGGACCTTTACAGGGCTGCTTATAATTCGGCAGTTCAATGGTATGGTGAAGCAGCAAAGGCGCACAAGGTTGCCTCCAGTGCTGTAAGAATTGAATTAGCCCGACATCTAAGTTGCCTTGTCTAAAGCTGTGGCAGGGATGGACGCTGCCTTTAGTAAGTGCAAACTGATTAACCATCATGGAATAGACTATACCAACCCACTCATAATGATATCTTGGACGCATAAGTCTTTGCTTGGGTGACCTACCAGTATGTCTGCTCCTGAATCCAACTTGTTAACCAACGCTATCCCACCATCGCAAATTCAGTACGATGAGCGAGGACTAGTGCCAGCCATTGTTCAAGACTATTTGGATGGCACTGTTTTAATGATGGCATGGATGAATCAGGAGTCGTTGCAAAAAACGCTCTTGTCGGGAGAAACCTGGTTTTGGAGTCGTTCCCGTGCCAGTTTGTGGCATAAGGGTGCAACTTCTGGTCACATTCAGCAGGTGCGATCGCTACGCTACGACTGTGACAGTGATGCCCTACTGATTGGTGTAGAACAGTTAGGAGATGTCGCCTGTCACACTGGCGAACGCAGTTGTTTTCATCAAGTGAATGAGGAAGTTGCTCCGCCACCAGCGGATACGTTGTCTCAGTTGTTTTCTGTCATCTGTGATCGCCGTGACAACCCAGTAGCAGATTCCTACACTTGCAAGTTATTTGACGCTGGCGACAACCAGATTCTCAAAAAGCTAGGCGAGGAGACAGTTGAAGTCGTGATGGCTGCCAAAGATAATGACCCGAAGGCGATCGCCAGTGAGGTAGCTGACTTGCTATATCACACCCTCGTTGCCTTGGCACATCATCAGGTTGATTTGAAAGCTGTCTATCGTAAATTGCAAGAGCGCCGTCGCTAGCTACTGCTACTCCTGCTT
>JAFAVL010000693.1 GCA_019242465.1 Chroococcidiopsidaceae cyanobacterium CP_BM_RX_35
CGAGAGAAGGGCGGGTGCGGAGAATTTGCGCCCAGCCGAGTACAGTATTCAGCGGGTTGCGGAGTTCATGTGACAAGTTTGATAAAAATTCGTCTTTAGCCCGATTAGCAGCCTCGGCTTGTTGCCGGGCTGACTGTTCCTGGCTCAGAAGCTGCGATCGCTCTAATTCAAACTGCTTGCGCTCGGTGATGTCTTCTATCGACAGCAAAATCCTTTGAGTATCCCCTACGGGAATAATCCTCCAACCATTTAGCAGCATGGTTTTCTGCCCAATCTGATCAAAATTATGCTCGACCTCAAAGTTTTGCAGGGTGGTATCGTTGACCAAAATATCTTCCAGGAGCGATTGCAGTCCAGGTATGTTCCATTGACCGTTGCCCAGATCAAAAATGAGGGATTGGGAGACCTCTTGGGGTGAAACCTGAAACGTTTCATAGAACGAGTGATTGGCTGTGTTCACCCGGAAATCAGAATCCAGCACGATTAGTGGCACTTGTACTGTTTCCACGATCGCTTCCGCATAATTCCGGGCGGCTGCTAGCCTGGTGGCACTGCGTTTGAGGGCATCAATATCGAGCAACACCAACACCACGCCATCAATCTGATTTTCTGTGGTGCGATAAGGGCGGATGCGGAGAGTATACCAATGTCCCCCTTGGGTTTGCACCTCTCGCTCTTCGATACTAAGGGTTTCCAGCACCTCCAAGATCAACGGTTCTAAGTCGGGAATGTTGAGATTCGCTCTGATGTCGCTGAGGGGTCGTCCGGCATCGGTGGGAATGAAGTTGAATAACCTCTGCGCCATGGGTGTGAACCGTCGAATGCGTAAGTCGTTTGTCAACATCAAAATCGGAATGTTGATGCTGGCAAGCAAATTGGTTAGATCGTTGTTGACCTGGTGCAATTCCACATTGCGGCTGCGAAGTTCTTCGTTAGTGGTGTTGAGTTCTTCGTTGGTTGCCTGAATCTCTTCTTTGGCAGTTTCCAATTCCTCATTAGTGCTTTGCATCTCCTCGTTGCTCGACAAAATTTCTTCATTGGCAACTTTAAGGTCTTGATTGACACGCTCCTGCTCTTGAATCACCGCTTGCAGATACTCCTGAGTCGCCGTTCGCTCCTGGGTTGCAGCAGCAAGTTCCTGCCTTAGCCGAGCATTCTCTCGCTCTAAATCTCCCTGAGGGCTTTCAGGATCAACGGGGTTAAGGCTGCTAACGATGGGTGGAGCATCTTCAAATAGAACTAAAAAGCGGCGTTCTTCAGCAGGCAGAACCTTAAATGGAATCACCTGAAGATTGACGACTCTAGAGTGAGCGCCCTCTTCCAGGCGTAGTCCTTCCTTTCTGACTGGCTTCTCTTGCCGTTGAGCCTGATAAATGGCGGCACGTAGCTCGACCAGCAAGCCCTCTCGCACCAAGTTGAATAAGTTGAAGTTAGCGACTCCAGAGACAAGTTTTAGGTAGAGATCGATTTCTCCCCGCAGTTGCAGCACCTGCATCTTGTCGTCGGTTACTACACCCACCGGGGCATAGTGATTAACGATCAGTTGATCGACCTTTTTGTGTAAGTCAAAACCTTCTAAAGGAGCCTGATTCATCCGAGAAAGGCGATCACTCACCCTAACGGTCGGGTAGCTGCTGGGGACAAACGAAAACGTGGGACGAGTCGCAGTTAGCTTCTTGGCATAAATTCTGTACTTTCTCTCGATTAAAGTAAACAGGTCTGAATATTGACCTGTGCTTTCTGACGTGCCGAGCAGCAGAAAGCCGGTCGGCTTGAGGCTGTAATGGAAGATGGGCAAGATCCGCTTTTGCAGCGAGTCTTCCAAATAGATCAGTACATTGCGGCAGCTAATCAGATCGAGATTAGAAAACGGCGGATCGCTGCCCAGGTCTTGGCGGGCAAACACACAGAGTTCGCGCACTGCTTTACTAATTTGGTAGCTACCTCCCTCAATGGTATAAAAGAATTTGCGGCGGCGCTCTGGCGAGACCCCTACCATCTGATTCTCTAGATAATTGCCTGATCTGGCTTTGTCGATCGCCTGCTCGCTAATATCGGTGGCAAAAATCTGGATCGGTGGCTGGGTGACTTGCTCCGCCAAAAACTCCAGCAGGCAGATGGCGATCGAGTAAACCTCCTCGCCTGTTGAGCAGCCTGCTACCCAAATCCGAATTGGAGATTCTGCCGACTTATCTTGCGTAATCGTCGGGAAGACTTGCGTTTTCAGCAGTTCAAAGGCTTCGGGATCGCGGAAAAAGCTGGTGACATGGATAAAAATTTCTTCACACAATGCCTTGACTTCAGCCGGATGTGCTTGTAGATACCTGACATAGTCTTCTAACTGTTCCAGCTTATACAACAGCATTCGTCGCTGAATCCGCCGATCAAGCGTGTTGGGCTTGTAGCGGCTAAAGTCAACGCCCGTCGTTGAGCGCAGCAAGGCAAAAATTGTCGCTAAAGCATCTGTAGGTTCAGACGATTCTTCCGTCAAGACTAGCGGCAGAGGGCAAGCCAACATCAGATTGCGACTGAGATTTGCCAGTTCTTCGGCAATTCTTGCGGGCGGTAGGACAAAATCGACATTCCCCGTGGCAACGGCGGTGTTGGGCATACCGTCGAATTTTGCGGTGTCTTCACACTGAGCAAATGTCACGCCTCCCGCTGCCTTGATTGCCTTCAGCCCCAGTGAACCGTCTCCATCTGACCCCGATAAAACTACGGCGATCGCTTTGTGTCCGCGCTCGGCTGCCAAGGAGGTAAAGAAGGCATCACCTGGCATGTACTTGCTAGTCACCTTCTGGCGGGGCGACAGTTGCAGCGTGTTGTCGGAGAGCGTCATCTGAGTGTTGGGCGGAATCACATAGACCCGGTTCGGCTCCACCGTCATGCCGTTCTGCACCTCGCGCACTGGCAGTTGCGTTATTCTGGTGAGAATCTCACTCAACAAACTCTCATGCTCAGGCGATAAATGCTGAATCAGCACAAATGCCATGCCGGTATTGGTGGGCAGATGGCTCAGTAACTGCTCAAAGGCTTCCAAGCCTCCGGCGGAAGCGGCAATACCAACAATGGGAAAGGGAGCTTCTATCCTGTCTTGCTGCACTGCATCGAGCACGTCCCCAGTGGATTCAGATATCGGTTGCTGAGAGGATTGGTCAGAAGTCATAGGATAAAGCACGGTACCACAATGTGGCAGCTAAATTTTCTATTCCATGGGGGTTTATGTGACATACTTTCGATGCCTATCTTACGAATACGGCAGCATTCTAGTCCCTATCTAGCTCTAGCTTAACAATAATGGTAACTGTGTGACCTGTCGGCTAGCTCTTTGGCTTCAACGGCGAGAAGCCCCGCGCCTTCCTGGAGGGAGGCAACGGGGTAAACGTCCTTTGGTGATGCGACACGCCTGTGCGGAATTTGGAAGTGAGGAACTGACTCATTTAGCCTGCAAGATTTCTTCTAGGAAAAGCCAGTCCGAAGTCGTTGTAACTGCCATTAAAGCAGCTAGGGCATTTTGGGTTATGACTATTCCACCAGTAGAAGTGACGCTGAAGTGTTGCCCAAGAAAGAACCCTTTGCTAATTAATTTTTTGGTAGCAAACATGATGGTTGATCTGCGTATGCACTGGTCTAAATTTGAATCTGACTCTGTAGGCGACTTGCTGCGTCAGACATTTTGCCACTCCAACATTTATTGACTCAACTCTAGAAACTCTTTGCTTTTCGAAAAGAGATTTTTTTTTAGATAGACAAAAACTTCTTGAATATTCTGTCTTCATTGAGAACTTTAAAAAAAACATGTGAAGATTTTGTGAAAAATTTAGTAAATAATATAAGAAGCTATTCTTAAAGATAGCTCCAAACCACAAGCAGCAACGATCATCTATGAAAATTCTGCTAGTCGAGGATGATCAGGGTATTGCAGAAGTGTTGAAGAATACTTTGACAGCTCAGCAGTACCTGGTTGATTTGGCGATGGACGGTCAGACTGGGCTGTCCTTCGCCGAAGCCTTTGCTTATGACTTAGTTCTGTTAGATGTGATGTTGCCAAAGCTGGATGGTATAAATTTTTGCAGAAAACTACGTGCTTGTAAAAATGACACCCCAGTCCTGCTTTTGACAGCTTTGGACAGTAGCACTAGCAAAGTCATGGGGTTAGATGCTGGCGCTGATGATTATCTCGTTAAGCCTGTTGACAGCAAGGAGTTATTGGCTCGGATTCGGGCTGTGGCGCGGCGAGGCAGCCCAACTCTCTCCTCGGCAATAGAGGTGAGAAATCTCAGGCTTGACTCTAGTAGCTGTAGGGTGACTTGCAATGGACAACTTTTGCATCTGACTGCTAAGGAATATGCTCTCCTGGAACTGCTTCTACGTAACCGTCACCGGATATTTAGCCAAAAACTTCTGCTAGAGTATCTTTGGTCATCTGAAGAAATCCCTTTAGAGAATACTCTGAGAGCACATGTCAAGACTTTACGGCAGAAACTGAAGCAAGCTGGGGCAGATGAATTGATTGAGACAGTCTATGGACTGGGGTATCGGCTCAAACTAGAGGAAGATGAAGTTAAGCATCAGGCAATGGTTCACCCCCAACCCGTTCAGAGCGATTCCATAACTACAGGAGTTCAGCCCCAACCACAAATCCCCTCGGCACTGACTGCTATTTGGGAGCGGTTTCAGCCTCAGTACATAGCTCATATCACAGTCTTAGAACAAGCAATTGCGGCCCTGCTGACAGATACACTAACTGCTGAACTAGAAAAACAGGCACAGCAAAAAGCCCATCTTCTGATCGGGTCGTTGGCTAGCTTTGGTTTAGTTGAAGCCCCCCGGATCTGCCGCGAGATTGAACTGTTTTTTCGGGCTGGAGTCAAACAGAGCCAAGAAGCTGAACGTCTTGAGCAACTCGTCACCGCCTTACGGCAAGAACTGGAACAACCAGCCGCAATGCAAACATCTGCTTCTAGGAGTACTAACGTCAAGCAGCAACCCCGCCTGCTAATTGTGGACTCTGATGCCCAGTTTAGTGAGCAGTTGACTTCAGAGGCCTTAGTCTGGGGAATTC
>JAFAVL010000096.1 GCA_019242465.1 Chroococcidiopsidaceae cyanobacterium CP_BM_RX_35
GGACCTGGTCGCCCAGAATCAGCCGGAATTTCTCTAGAGTTGATTCAGCAACTAGGACCAACTTTACCAATCCTGGGAGTGTGTTTGGGACATCAAAGTATTGGTCAAGTCTTTGGCGGTCAAATTATCCCTGCTCCAGAATTAATGCATGGCAAAACTTCTCATATATTTCACAAACAGGTAGGAGTTTTTCGGGGATTAGATAATCCATTGACCGCAACCCGGTATCATAGTCTAATTATTGACCGCCAGACTTGTCCGGAAGTACTGGAAATTACGGCCTGGATTGAGGATGGAACCATCATGGGGATCAGGCACCGGAACTATCCTCACATTGAGGGCGTCCAGTTTCATCCGGAGAGTGTACTGACGACTTTAGGCAAGCAGTTGTTGCGAAATTTTCTGGAACAACTACAGTCGTCAGTGGTTTGCAGGGAGAAATAATGAAACGGAGAAAGTTGCTTGGGCTGACCGGGGCTGGGTTAATGACAACCTTAGTAACGGGTTTGGCTGTTGAATTTCAGGCTGATTCGGCACAACAAAGTAGGAACTCAAAACCTAGAACACAAACTGGTAATTCCTTATCGATTCAGTGGTTGGGTCATAGTTGTTTTCTGTTTTCTGGTGGGGGAGCGCGTATCCTCGCAAATCCATTTCGCCCATTGGGCTGCACAGCCAAATATCGCCCCCCCAAGGTGGTAGCAGATTTAGTGATGATCAGCAGCCAGTTACTGGATGAAGGCTCGACCGATGGACTGCCAGGTAGTCCCCGGTTAATCTATGAGCCGGGTGTCTATCAGTTTAATGGCATCAAGTTACAGGGAATTGCTACAGACCACGATCGTGTGGGGGGCAAGCGGTTTGGCTCCAATGTCGCTTGGCGTTGGACTCAAGCAGGAATTAATCTCTTGGATTTAGGGGGAGCGGCAGCCCCGATTACAGTTGAGCAAAAAATTCTGATGGAGCGCCCCGATGTGATGTTAGTGCCAGTGGGTGGGGGACCAAAAGCCTACAAGCCAGAAGAGGCAAAGCAGGCAATTCAAAACCTGAATCCTAAATTGATTATTCCGACTCAGTACCGCACTCAAGCGGCTGATGCTGCCTGCGATATTGCTCCGTTGGATGCATTCCTGACGTTAATGAACGGTGTGGAGGTGCGTCGCTCGGATACTGATACGATTAACATCACTCCGGCTAGCTTGCCATCATCTGGCTCGGTGATTCAAGTGTTGAGTTACAAATTCTAGCCGTTAAAATATCTTTACAGATTAGCAACAAAAGCAGCTATGCAAGCAGAATACCGCCAGCGTCGAGAGCAATTGATGGCAAAAATCGGCGCGGGAACAGCTGTGTTTCGCAGTGCCCCAGTGGCAGTGATGCATAACGATGTCGAATATGCTTTTCGACAAGATAGTGATTTTTTCTATCTAACTGGGTTTAATGAGACGGAGGCAGTAGCAGTTTTAGCGCCACATCACCAAGAACATCGCTTTGTGTTGTTTGTTCGACCTAAAGAACTAGAGAAGGAAGTCTGGACGGGTTACCGCTGTGGTGTGGAAGGTGCAAAGGAAATATTTGGTGCCGATGAGGCTTACTCAATCGCAGAACTTGATGAGAAACTGCCCCACTACTTAGAGAAGGCAGACCGGATTTACTACCATTTGGGTCGCGATCGCGCTTTCAATGAAACAATTCTCCAACATTGGCAGCGCTTGATGGCAACTTATCCCAAGCGGGGTACAGGACCAACTGCCATCGAAGACTCAGGACCAATTCTGCATCCTTTGCGGTTGGTTAAAAGCGAAGCTGAGTTGGAGTTGATGCGCAAAGCGGTTGATATCTCAGTTGAGGCTCACAACTACGCCCAAGAAATTGCCCGTCCTGGTCGCTACGAGTATGAGATTCAGGCAGAGATGGAGCGGCTATTTCGCCTCCGGGGCGGTATGGGGCCAGCTTATCCCTCAATTGTCGCTTCGGGCTCTAATGCCTGCGTCCTCCACTACATCGAGAATAATCGGCAGTTGCAGGACAACGAGTTGCTGCTGATTGATGCTGGTTGTGCTTATGGTTATTACAACGCCGATATTACCCGCACTTTTCCTGTGGGTGGCAAGTTCACGTCTGAGCAAAAAGCATTGTATGAGATTGTGTTGGCGGCTCAACAGCAAGCTATCGCTCAAGTACAGTCAGGTAATCCTTACAGCCAAATTCACGATACGGCTCTGCGTGTCCTGACATTAGGTTTAGTAGAGCTGGGGCTCCTTAAAGGTGAAATCGACAAGTTAATTGAGGAGGAGAAATATAAACCTTTTTACATGCACCGTACTGGGCACTGGCTAGGGCTAGATGTTCATGATGTGGGTGTTTATCAGCATGGCGACAATGCGCAAATCTTGCAACCCAATCAAGTGCTGACCGTAGAACCGGGTCTTTACATTGTCCCTAACACTAAGCCAGCTGAAGACCAGCCAGAAATCGACCCACGCTGGAGTGGGATTGGTATTCGGATTGAGGATGATGTCTTAGTCACCACCTCTGGACATGAGGTGTTAACCGCAGCCGTCCCCAAGGCGATCAAGGAATTGGAGAGGTAATCGCCGTTAGCCACGTCCGTTTCCACGCTGCTGATTGAACAGATAGTCGAGGATCTGTCGGTTTTCTTGTCGGAGTTCGACCAACATTTCCATCATCCCCGTCATCAGCGTCCGATCGGCGTCAGCGTCGGTAGCATGTTGATTGACCGCTGCTCGCAGTTCAGCTATGGCAATTGTGTTGATATGCTGCTGCTGCGCTGTCTGAGTCAAAATTGCTTCTATTTGGTCTAACCGACTGCCACTGTTATTATTCATCCTGTGCTTCCAACAGTGAGGATGCGCTTACAACCAAGAGTTATAGACCCAGAATAACGTATGTTGTTATGCGGTCACGCTCAGAGTTTGAATTGCCCTCGACCCCGATTGACCAGAAGAATCAGGGGAGCGGGGGTGTGCTTTCCCCTCATCTCCCCATCCTCTTCTAGAGGGTCGGTACATATTGCGGCTTTTCAGGTACATCAGTGTACTCAGCTACAATTTGACGGAACTCTTGACCTTCAATCGTTTCTTTCTCAATTAGGAGATCGACCAGGCGATCCATGACAGTGCGATTGTCTCGCAGCAATTGCTTGGTCAGTGCGTAACACTCTTCCACAATCGCCCGGACTTGACCATCAACGCGGGAGGCAATCGATTCCGAATACTCCGAGCGTGTCATCCAGTCACGACCTAAAAACACTTCCCCACTTTGGCTTTCCAATGATAGTGGTCCAAGGTTAGACATGCCAAATCGGGTAACCATTTGTCGTGCCATTCCCGTTACCTGTTGTAGGTCGTTGTCTGCACCAGTGGTGACTTCTGCTGAGCCAAAGATCACCTCTTCT
>JAFAVL010000288.1 GCA_019242465.1 Chroococcidiopsidaceae cyanobacterium CP_BM_RX_35
TTTTGATGAATGGCAAGGAGAAATTGCTAAACTGCTGCAAGCAGGTGAAGCTCGATTGAAGCCAGACGTTAATCCCAACGTTCTGGCACAACAACTCTTAACCGCGATTGAGGGGGCGTTATTACTCGGTCGTCTATACAACAATCCAGAACATCTAAAACAAGGTTGTGATACTGTTCGGCACCTGTTGATATCAGCGCTACAATAAAATCTTTTTGTCAAACTGGAGCCAACGATTCAAGCCAGCGAAACCTGAACAAATCACGGTGCATGACTACACCTGTAACATCTCTGTGGACTCTTTCAGAAAGAGACTTTGTGATGCGCTCCCCATTCAGGTGAGTCTGGGATAGCAAGGCGAAGCAACGTCTGCCCCCCTTCTTCCAAAAATGGAGTTGAACCGATTTAGCACCTTGAAACGTACCAACTTTGCCTTGCCAATGCCCAGCATTAGCTTCATTGACTTCATTTCCGTGCTATTCGTTAGGTTGTTGTCACCCGTCGCAAGACCTCGATATTCAACGCGAGCTTCTCGCCGAGCCATAAAGCATGATCTGTATGATCTGCCACATCGTCACCTGTTGTCGGATGAACAAGAATATCCAACCCTTCACGATTGAGCATAAGCCAAGGGACAACCTCACTGAACTGTTGCGGTGAGAAAGCGACTTGATACATTGATTTGGGGTGAGGACCAATTGGCTGATTATGCCACCGTCCAAGCTGCACGTCGAATCGAGCCCCCAATCCTTCTCTCACCTGTGCCGCTGCATCCCGACTGGCAGAATCAAAGTAGATATGAGCGTGAAATCCGGTAATTTCAATTTGCTTTTCGTTCATCGCTGTTAACTCCATTGCCTGTTAGGTCACTGGTCGGCTAAATTTCAACAGTGAGTAACCTCTAGGTCATATATGTTTACTATAGGTACTGAGAAGGTAGCAGATTTTATTCTTGGGAGTTATAAAGCTTGCTGGCATCTTTAGAAAGCTCCATGAATATTTCAGGTTTCGTTAGGTTTTGAAATTCATATCGATGATAAAGCTCATGGGCATCCCTGGTTGCTAGTAACCACCTTCTGTGTCCTTGAAGATCGCAGTGTTTCAGGATACTTTCAATTAACCACTTTCCTAGCCCTTGTCCACGGTAAGCTTCTAAAACAAAAACATCTGCAATATAAGCAAAAGTTGCATAATCAGAAATTACCCTGGCAAAGCCTATTTGCTTGTTACCCTCATATACTCCAAAGCATAAAGAATTCTCTATCGATTTCTTCACAATGAATATAGGTATATTTTCAGCCCAGTAAGAGTTCTTGAGAAAATCATGGATGCTTAATATATTTAGTAGAGATTTATCGGTACTGATGTAAAATCTATCGCTGAGTTCTTGATTCATATTGCTTTGATATCGGTTGGATTTGTCTCTATAGAGAACGCTTTAGTAGAATGATATCCACCAACTAGAGGTTAGCTGTCTCATATAGAGCTGTCTACAAGTTAAACATCGAGAGTAGTTGGTTGCGACAAATAGTGACTTAGAATGTCCCTGGATAAGCACCGCCATCAATAAGAAGGTTTTGTCCAGTGATATAGCTTGCCTGAGCACTACATAAAAAGGCACAGGCTTCACCAAACTCAGCTGGGTTGCCAAACCGTTTGGCTGGATTTCTGGCTTTCCATTCCGCAGCAATTTCTTCAGGCGATCGCCCATTCGCTTGGGCGGAAATCTCTATGTTTGCACGGAGGCGATCGGTTTCAAAGGGACCTGGTAAGAGGTTGTTAATAGTGACTTTGTAGCGCACCGTTTGACGAGCCAACCCAGCCACAAATCCAGTTAATCCACTTCGCGCACCATTTGATAGACCCAAGGTGTCAATCGGGGCTTTTACCGCACTCGACGTGATATTAACAATACGCCCAAAGTGACGGTCAATCATACCATCAACTGTTGCTTTGATGAGGGCAATCGGCGTCAGCATCAGCAATTCTCATTTTGAAGAGAAGCTGTTCAAGCCCCGGAAATATCAGTATTGTAATGACATCTGAGTGAACCAAGAGAGCCAGAACCGTTGAGAGAACGGGGGTTGTTTGACACAGTAGTGAGTTCTTTTCGCCAAGTGCTGTCATTGTTACCGGACAAACGCACTGGTAAGAATACCCGCTATGGGATGGAAGATGCTGCTTTGAGCGCGTTTAGCGTATTCTTCACCCAAACCGCTTCATTTCTGGCATATCAGCGCATGATGGAAGGCAGCAAAGGGCGAAGTAACGCCCAAAGCCTGTTTGGGGTTCATCAGATTCCCAGTGACAACCACATCCGGGATTTGCTCGACCCAGTGAAGCCGGAGCAGGTGTTTCCTGTGTTTGAGAAAATCTTGCAGGTGTTGGAACAGCAGGGGCAATTGAGGGGCTGGCGCTCGTTTGCAGATACGCTGTTACTGGCGTTGGATGGCACTGAATATTTCGGTTCGAGCCAAATCCACTGCCCTCACTGTTCAACACGCACCCTGCAGTCAGGAGAGACGCACTACTTCCATACTGTAGTTACCCCGGTCATTGTCGCTCCGGGGCAGGCTCATGTGATTCCATTGGTGCCTGAGTTTGTCGTGCCGCAGGATGGGTCTGAGAAACAGGACTGTGAGAATGCGGCTGCCAAACGATGGTTATTGCAGTACGGACAACGCTACTGCCCCTTAAAGGTGACCGTTTTGGGCGATGACCTCTACTGCCACCAGCCCTGATGCCAGCAGCTTTTAGCCCAACAGTTCAACTTCATCCTGGTGTGTCGTCCAGCATCTCACAAGACCCTGTATGAGCATCTGGAGGGCATCAACTTACCAACGGTGACAACGAAACGGTGGACGGGCAAAGTGGAGGAAACCTATACCTACCGCTATCTCAACGGGGTGCCACTGCGAGATGGTGAGGATGCTCTGCTGGTCAACTGGTGTGAACTCACGCTGAGCCGTCCTGATGGGAAAGTGACTTATAAAAACTCATTTGCCACTAATCACACCCTGGCCAATGCAACCGTGGCAGAAATCGTCCTCGCAGGTCGTACGCGATGGAAGGTGGAAAACGAGAATAACAACACCCTCAAAACCAAGGGCTATAACCTGGAACACAACTTTGGCCATGGCAAGCAGTATCTCTCCTCCTTGCTGGCGACCCTCAATATTCTGTCCCTTCTATTCCATACGTTACTGGAGTTACTCGACCAGAAGTACAAGCTGCTGCGAGCGCACTTGCCCACTCGCAAAACCTTTTTTGATGATTTGCGAGCTTTAACCCGTTACATGTACTTCGACAGTTGGGAGCATCTGCTGACCTTCATGCTGCAAGGTCTAGAGTTAGACATCCCTCCCAATACTAGTTGAAATTTCATAATGAGAATTGCTGTCGTCAATACCTATTGCTGACAATCCTGATCAACCTGTTGCAATCTATCAAGACAGTCAAACTGGAAACGCTCTTCTGCTGCTCTACCTTTACCAATTCTGTTTGAGAGCCGACGTCATAAACTACAAATTTTTTTGTCTATGCTGGGAGAAAAGGTTGAACAGTTGTGGTTTCCCCTGTTTACCAGTTGGTTAAAGGCAAACTGTCCTGATTACCGAGTTCTCTATCTAGCTATTGACCGCAGGGTAAGCGCATCTAATTATAAATAAAACATTAAGCAGTCTTGTAAGTTCTAGTGCGACGGTTGAATGACAATTTTCAGTGATCAAACTAGATAATAGAGGGGTGCCCTCCGTGCATCGTGCTTCTGGAGCGAGGCACAGTGGTTGCAGTTATTAGCATCATCACCCAGAAGCACATAGGCATAGCGGACTGCCTTAAGAGTGGCTGAATCAGTATCATCATCCTCCTGTTCTTGGAAAAGTCGGTCTTTGGAAAACCACTCGGCAAAACCAGCTTTGCTGAACAATCGCGCCAACTCTGGGCGCACCCCTGCCAATAGGACTGTGAGCCCAAGCTTCTGAGTATTATGCAGGAAGTGTTCAAGCCGCTCTAGACAAACAATATCTGGGTTGCGAATGCGCTTAACGCGCAAGACGATCATACGGATGCCTGATTGAATTGCCCGCTCCTTGAGTCCGTCGAGATAGAGATCGAGAGTGGGTGCAGCTCCAAAGAATATCTCCCCTTCAAGATCAAACAGGATGAGGGAGGTGCAAATTGGATCACTCGCCACTCGTTCGCGCACAACGCCTTCGTCACTCACTACAAGCTCTGCCCCCTTAATTTTGGCTGCTCGTGACACAAATAGAGCAACAGACAGGACAACACCTGTCAAAATTGAGTATTCAATGTCAATGAAAATTGCCGTAAAAACTGTGATCAATACCAGACCAACATCAAACCTTGAAGCTTGAAAGGTATAGCGCAATCGTTTGAGGTCAATCAATCGGGCGGCAGTAATAATCAGCAGAGCCGCCAGTGCCGCTTTGGGAATGTATTTTGTTAAAGGAGCCAGCACTATCACTGCAATAGCAATGATAGTCGCTGTTAAAACACCTGAAAATCGAGTCCTTGCGCCCGCTTGGAAATTGATAGCTGAGCGACTCAAGGAGCCAGAACCGGGTAAGCATTGCATGAAACCACCGCTGAGATTGCCTATTCCTTCGGCTAGACACTGCTGGTTGTAGTTGAGTATCTGACCTGTCTGGCTGGCAATTGCTTTAGCAATCGCCAAAGCCTCTAACAAACCTAGCAAGGCGATTGCTAAAGCACCACGAGACAATTGCGGAATCCAGGCAAACTTAATCTCCGGGATGTGTGGCGGTGGCAGATTGGCAGGTACAGAGGCAGAAACTGCCACCAGTGTTTTGCCATCAGCACCAGGTATCGTCCAACCCAAGAGATATGTGACAACAGATACGATAACCAGAACAACCAGCATATCTAATTGGGGCAGTCTGTACCGACGCACCAATCTTCTCAATGCCAGGGCAAGCGCAATTGTCACTATGGTGATCGCCAGCGCCTGGAAGCTGATCTTGCCCCCAGTAAGTGTAAGCCAAAGGCGAGAGAAAACTTGATCGTGAGCTGTGCCTTTGTCACGCAGACCGAGGGCATTGCCCACTTGTCCAATTGCCAACAAAATAGCCGCACCTGTCATGAAGCCTAGAATCACCGACTCTGATATGTAGCGAGTCAAATCACCGAGCTTGAACACGGCAATCAGTATTTGGATGCTGCCGACCATGATGCCTAGCAGGAACATTGCCTCATATGCATCAAGTCGAGCATCGGGTTCAAAGAAACCCAGGGTACTAAAAACGACGAGCGAAATCGCGCTTGTCGGACCATTAATCAGATGTGAAGATGAGCCAAAAATGGATGCGATCGCCGTGATAAAGATCGCTGAGTAGAGACCGAAGCGTGGATCAACTCCAGCAATGAGAGCATAGGCGATACCTTGTGGCAATGCAATTGCTGCAACTGTTAACGCTGCAATCAAATCGGCACGACCCTCGCTCCAGCTATAGTTTAAGTGTTTCTTCAGGTATGGCACTGTTGTTCCTTATGTTTTCTTTCAATCGCTGATTAGTGGCAATCAAATTAAGTTCAGGTGGATCTCGTTAAAAGGAGGTGTGTTGCTGTACTTTAGGTTTGTAGACGCGATCGATAATGCCGTTGTCGTCGAAAAATTTCTGCTTAGTATCGTTCCAATCTTTGGCAATGAGCGAAATTGGAAAGAGTTCAATCTGAGGAAACTGAGTGCTATATTTGTGCAAAATGTCTGGATTAATCGGGCGATAACCAAATTTAGCGATCGTTTCCTGCGCCCGAGCAGTAAACAGAAATTGTAAGTAGGACTTGGCTTCAGTCGCTGTCTTGTGAAGAGCGACATTAGCATCTACCCATGCCACATAGGGCTGCGCGAGAATGCTCACAGGCGGATAGACGATTTCCAAATCTCCCTTCGATTCACTCACTTCTCGAATTGCTTCATCTTCCC
Source organism: Chroococcidiopsidaceae cyanobacterium CP_BM_RX_35 (assembly GCA_019242465.1). The sequence continues at coordinate 5,966 of JAFAVL010000288.1, forward strand.
AAGTGAGATGGACATCACCAATTTTTTCAACGGCAAAGTTGATTGCGGACGCGCGTGCACCAGCAGCTAGCACCGATGTATGGTCATAGAATGACTTGAGGAAAGCTAGTGCTTCAGCTTCACTACCACCTCGATTGATTACCGCTCCCCAAGCTGCTAAAGCACTAAGTTTGCCATTGCCAGAGCTTTTGGGGTCGGGCGTGATGATTTCTACTCCAGGGCGAACCAGATCAGACCAATCGTGGATGTCCTTTGGGTTCCCTTTACGTACAACAAAGATGATAGTTGAGGAGTAAGGCTGCGAATCGTGCGGCAGTCGTTTGGACCAGTTTGCTGGAATCAGCCCTTGTTTACGGAGCGCATCTACATCGGAATAAAGTCCTAACGTGACAACATCGGCAGGTTCACTACCATCTATCACTGCACGGCTCTGATGCGAAGAGCCAGCATGGGATTGCTTAATCTCTAAATGCTTGCCGGTTTCTTTTGTGTATTTTGCTAGAAATTGCTCGTTCAGACTGAGATAAAGTTCTCGCGTTGGGTCGTAAGAAACGTTCAACAAATGAGGTGCTGTATTGCCTTCCACATTTTTGATTAGGACCAGGGTGATTGCCAGAAAAACAGCCGCTACACCAGCCAGATCAACCCAGGAAATTCGTTTGACTTTCATTTTGACAAATTCAGGGAGCTATGAGTGAAAGGCATAGGCTCACTACTGATTAGAGGCGAAGTGAGACTTAACTGCATATTCTACAGTAAATCTATCGATTTACAGATTGTTTTTGGTAAAGGAGCGCTAAAGTTCATATCCTCACTGTAAGCAACAGGGCATTACGAAATTTGCCGTTCGAGACGCCTCCTGCTGATTAGGGTAGTGGTAAATAGTGAGGGTCAGGCGCCAAGCTGCTTGACTGACAAAACTTGAATAGGAGGGAGGTTTAGCCTTTGGAGACAGGGCATTCGCAGTTTAGTGTGAAAGTTACCACACCTCGATGAGAAGTGAACGCAACCTGGTTAGAGGATGTTTGAAAGGTAAAATTTAATACTGTACTTTGTTTTTAACCGTATAATGGCTGAGGCAAAAGAAGCATTTTAGAGAGCTAATCATCCAGTTTTTCCAGTTTTAGCCATCAATCTCTGCTAAGTCATTGTCATTTTGAGTTAAACAAGCTACTTTTCATACATCCTCTCACCGTGGGTTATCTATTCACCGCGAACGAGTCGCACATAAACCGTTTCTTAACAGTTATGAGGCAATGTTCTCAAACGTGATAAAGAGGGGACTTGTCCAAGCTTTAGAGTCATCTACCTGACGACCAAATAAGTAGACTGGTAGAAAACCGTGAGCTGTAGGTTGAGGTTGTAGCAGAAAACTGCCGCTAACTTCTAGAGGTAATGGATTGGCACTCAGGCGCTCTGCTGACACAAACATATAGGCTCCACCTAATTCCTGACGTAGAATTCCTTGCTCCAAAAGGTCAATACCTGTGAATTCCCAATTAAATTCAGGACAGTGGATGTATGGGTTTCTTTTCAAGGGGTTGCCCACCTTGGTGTAGCTGTCAATTTGAATGTGGAGCTGAAAGCGGGCATGAAGCAGATCGGAGAGTTCCAACTCAATTGTATCGGAGTCACCATATGTATCAGAACGAAACTCTAGTCTCAAAGGTCCGGCTCGTCTAACATACTCTTCTGGATGCTCGAATCCATATGCTCGATAGCTCTGAACTAGAGTGTGAGAGTATTCCAGAAATCCCAGCCACTGGCAAGAGCGGTAGCGGTCTTTAATTCTCGCACCCCCCCAACGTAAGCGGATTCGATTCGGTGCATAACCCGCTTCCGACTGAAGATGGCGATGCCATAGCAAGCCCCGGTCAGTATAAGCCGTAAGTTCGTCCCAACCACAAGTGCCGAAGAATCGGTAGTGGACGTTGACTGGTCCTGATGCAGTAAATTCGTCTCCTTGAATGTGCGAACCAGACCAGAGTAGTGCTACAATCCGTTCGCCTGTAGTAGCCCAGGTATGGCGAGAGCGCAGAGCATGATTAATGGCTGTTTTCGTTAAGGATGGGGCAATAATTCCGGTTACACCCCCCTTCACTCCAAAAACAGCAGAGCCGGGAACTCCGCCACCGCAACGCCCTCGATGCTCATCACCATTAGCTGAAACTCCCAGCTTATATCCTCGGCTGATAGCATCTTGATAAAACCAGGGAAAGTGTCCCCAAGCCGAACCGATTTCAATTAGACGCTCCAGTTTGGGATGATGCCAATCTAGAATGGCACGTCGTCCTCCTACATGAGGAATCAGCAAATGTTGTTCGGGAGCATGAATGTAAGCAGCATAAAGGCGATCGACGGGCCAGGCTCCAGGCAAAAGTTCCTGACCCAACATATCTTCGTTCCACTCAAAGGAGCGAACCGATTTACCTTGGCGATCGCAGGGAAACAGCACCTCGTCATCTAAGAAAACAACGTTGCGATCTCCCCCAGCAGCCGAATTGCCGCACCATTCAGTACCCGGATAGCAGACAAACTCTCCTGCTTGCGTCACCTCCCGGCACAGCTTCACGTCCTGCCACCACCGCGACTCATTAATGTTAAAGTCGTTGGCGGTATAGCCAAGAACATCCAGTCCAGCAACATCCCGACCATAGGCAAAGTTATACTCAGTGCTATTAGTGCCAACGGTGTTGTTGGAGTGGACGTGCAGATCGGCAAAAAAGGCGCGGGGATACGCCAAATCGCGCTCGACAGTCACAGGTGCTGGTTCGCTGTACAAGTCGGTACCAATCAGTGCCGCCTGGAATATTGTTTCCCCCATGGTGTCGAGGCTCAAGTCAGTCCTAGCTACTGCCCAACCTTGTTGTGGAAAGTCGAGTAGTTGAGACTGAGGCAGAAGAGTAGAGGTATTGGTTAAACGGAGCTTTCCTAAAAGCCCCCGACAAGTATTTCCCCATGCATCTTCTGCTCGTACCCGAAGTGGGAAAGAAACCTCAGTTTTGACCAAGCGCGGACTAATAATGGCTAAACTGGCTGGCGGTCCCGGAACAACATCAATAACCACATCACCGGGAATTTCAGCAAAACGAGAAGTTCCCACCGGATCGATGTAAGCTCGAAAGCAAAAACCCTGTTCCACAAATGTTTGTACCCGCGTTCCCGGACCTCCAGCACGGCGATCACCTAGCCGAATTAGGATGTGGTCTCCAGGTTTCAAATAGCCATCCACAATGTCAACGATCACTGCCTTTTGGTATGGTCGCTCATGCCCTTTCTGCTCAAAACGGACTGGGAGCGATTGCACTGTTGCTGGGCTTTCGCCTGGAAGGGTTGGACGAGCTTGATATTCGGCAGAGAGATAATTCGCATCTGTAGGCTCTTCTGTTTGAAACAGTGCCCAGTCGGAGTAGAACTTAAACGTAACCTTGAGCCAAGCACCATCTGCAATACCAGACGCACCGACCTCATAATCCAGCAACAGCTCTTGCCAACTGCCTGCTTCGATCTGCCTGTGCGAGCAGTACATACGACCCAAAAAGGGTAAAGTGCTTACATACTCTAGATATCCTTGGGGGCAATTATACTCCCCTAGTAGGGTCTCAAAAGTTTCGTCTGACATGCAATTTCTGTAAATAGAGCGATCTAGTTGATGTTACCTGCGGTGCAGCCACTTTCCCTACACAACCGCCAGCCGAGCCCTTGAAAAATGTTGCTTACTGTTTGCTCGACCCAGCGGCATCCGTCACCTTAATTGGCTTGGGTATCAGCTTGAGTTGAAAAAACCGATCGGCTAGCTTTTGTTGCTCTGCCAATGCCTCCGACTGAATTGGTAGGGCAACAAAGCGGTTATTTCGACCTACAGCTAACTGTGTTGTTGGTAGATCGAGCTTCAAATAGGGAGCTAAAAACTTGGCAACTTCCTGAGGATTTTTCCGTGCCGCAGCTCCCGCGTCTTGAATTTCCTGAAGTAACTCTTTTACCAGGTCAGGATTTTTCTGAGCAAAACTACGGGAAGCCAGGTAGAACTCTCTAAATGGTACTAAACCTTCTCCATCTACTAAAACACGAGCATTTGCCGTTCGCTGTGCTGACGCAAAATATGGATCTGGAACTGCCCATGCATCTATACTACCGCGTTCAAACGCTGCTAGTGCATCTGGTGGTTGTAGGTTGACTGGCTTGATTTGCTCATACTGCAACCCAGCAGCACTTAATGCTTGAACTACGAGGTAATGGGGACTAGAACCCTTAGCAAATGCCACCTTTTTGCCTTTGAGGTCCGCCACCGTTTTAATCGTTGAATCGTTAGGCACTAAAATGGCAAGACTCTTAGGACTAGCTGAGGTATTAGCAATGTATACCACATCTGCTCCTGATGCCTGAGCCACCACCACAGGTGTATCTGCAGTTTGGGCAAAATCAAGCGCACCTGCACCGACTGCTTGCAACTGTGGTGGACCCGAAGTAAATTCACTCCACTCGACTGAAGTTTTTAGTCGTGCCAGTCGCTTCTCCAATCCTCCCTTGAACTTAACTAAGAATAGTTCGCCCGATTTCTGATAACCGATCCGCACCACTCTTGCTCCTGTTGCATTGTTAGTAGTGCAAGCAGAAATCGTCAAACTTATACATAGTCCTAAGCAAAACAATAAACAAAAGAGATTGAAGCGAGAACAAACTTCTTTAAAGTTAAGTCTTGTCGCTCCTCCAGAGTCTCTTTCCCTAAACCAGTCCCAAAGAGCCAATAAACTAAAAGCCCAAACCCACCTAGTCATTATTTCTAATTACTTAACTGATTTGACTAGACCAATAGCACTCTAGCGATCGGTCTTTAAATCTACAGTATACCTATCAATGCGCTGTAGTTTATTGGTAATGTCATTTAATTTGGGCTCTTCCGAGCTTTTGATACTGGTGGTATTGCTTAACTTAGCTCGACTTTAGCCAATCAGTTGGAGTAGCAGAGTAGCTCGACCCAGGAGTCAAGCAGGACCTTTGGCACTTTTATCATTTCAGCTGCCGGAGTGGATGTATCAAAAAGTCGTTGTTTCCAAAGTAGACAACGAACTAACGCTAGTGCATCGACAAAGGTAGGGAGTGGTTTACTGTAAACGGGCATCGTCGAGGCAGACAATGCTACAAGTGCAAGCAGTGTGGTCGCCAGTTCCTTGAATCTTATCGCCCAGGAGCGCTACTCAGATGATGTCAAACAATTGTGCATCAAAATGGATCTCAACGGTATGGGACTACGCGGAATTGAACGAGTCACAGACATTCACCACACGACAGTCATGCACTGGGTTCGAGAAGCTGGACACCAACAAGATCGTAAAGCGCCATTCTCTTGACTCACTGCATTTGATGTCGTACAGGGTAATCTAGATCTGGGTCGATTGAATTTGGTGGGCAGAAGTTTTAAGGATGCGTTTGAGTGAGGCTTTCTTAACCTGCCTAGCGGCTTGGGTAATATTTAGCCACTGCCGCTGTCTTTGACTAGCTTCTGGCCAATCTTCAAGCACGGTCTCGACTGGTAACAAGAATACCTTCACCCGATAAGTTTTGCCCTGTTTGTGATCCTTGTAGGTGCCAAGCTGAATGTCATCCACCTGACCAGTGACCCCAGCTTCTTCCCACGCTTCTTTGGCGGCTGAACTGGGTGGAGTCATCGCCTTGGAGATTCCCCCTTTCGGAATCACCCAGTTTTTACTTTTGCGGCTTGTAACCAGCAAGACTTCGATCTTACCCTTGTTAAGGCGATACGGAATGACCCCCGATTGCTTAAATGTTCTGCTAGCTTTTCGACTCATGCGACTCTAGTTCCTTCCTAAAGCAATTATCGGATAGCGAAAACGGTACCGACTAGACCCAGTAGTACAACTAATCCCAATGCTATAGCAAGTTGCTGAGTCAATCGGTGCTCATGGGATAGTCGAGCTATCAAAGGTAAGTTCACTAGCGCACTGGCAATCGATGCCAGCACGGCTCCAGTCCCTGCTACGTGAGCAGAGAGAGTACCATGAGTAGCCAGGGTCGCTGCTGTAGCTACTGCACTGGCGCTAGAAATCAATCCCCCAACAACACTGACAGCGTAAAAACCCAATTGACCGAGCAGCTTCTGCGCTAGAACTGCACCAATTTGGAGTGCTAGAAAAATTAGTCCAAACTTCAATGCTGATTTGAGCGAAAAAGGCGACTCAAAATTCAGAGCTGGAGGAGCGTCTTCTGCCTGTTTGCTCCCTGGCTCTGAGTCAAGCAGCATCAAGGGCGACCTGACCAGTAGCAAGCGGCGGGCAGTCACCCCCATGCAGGCGGCAAGCATCAGAGCTAGTGCCAGCACCGAAGACCGCAAAGCCTGTGGCGATAGGATAAGCAACAGCACCGCATTGCGTACTACCATAGCCGCTGTAGCCAGCATAATCCCCCGATAGGCCACGTCTGCCAAACGCCCCTGGGTTTCGTACACCCGCTTGGATAGCTCGACGACTGCGACACTGCTGTTGACCAAACCACCTAAAAAGCTAGCTACCTCAATGCCTCGTGTCCCATAAATCTTCCACAGCACGTAGTTAATAAAGCCAATGCCTGCTACCAGAATCACAGTTAACCAAATCTCCTGGGGCTGCACCAATCCCCACGGATCTATACTGCCCTTGGGCAAAGCCGGATAGATGACAAACGTTAACATCGCCAGCACGATTGCTGACCGGAGTTCGGCGGCGCTCAGTCCCAGGCTGAAGCCTTTGAGTCGTTCTTTCCCAGAGAGTGTAGCCGCCGCGATCGCCGCCACAGCCACAGGAGTCACGGTCTCCCCCTGTCCACATAACACCCCAGTGAGTCCTGTTACCAGCAGGGCCACAGAAGTCGTCAGCTCAGTACCCTTACCAACTCGCAAAGTCTGAAGGTTCAGGAAAACGAGCGGCACTCCCAATAGGGCGATACTCAACAGGGCGTAGTTTTGACCAAGTAAGCCACCCAAGCTCCCTAACAGCGCCACAAAACCGAAGGTACGCACTCCCGCCTGCTTACGTCGCCACTCTCGCTCCAGACTGACAAACAGTCCAATTGCCAGAGCCAGCAGCAGACGCTCGATCTTTTGCCAGTACAGCAACTCAGAGAAACCTGAGGGGATGGAATCTGGAGTGGGAGCAACGGCAATCCAATCAAGCGTCAGGAGGTCCAGGGCTTGGTTGCATATGACTGAGAGCGTTTCAACATCGTAAGAGGGCATAGCTTTTGGGAACTCCGGCAGAGACTGTTGACCTAGTCGGCGGTCGAGTGCCCAGACCGACCCCAGCCGATTCTTTGAAAAAAGGTGCGCCTCACCCCCTAAGACTATCTGGAGATAAAAGTCTAGTCAGCGACTCAAGGCAAGCCTCTTGAAAGCTCCGGCGCGGCGGATAAAGGAGAAGCGTTTTCCATTACTCAAGGGAGGCAACCTCCTTTGAGAATGGCGGGACGAGGCTCCCTTGCCCAACCGCCTTGACTTCCAAAAGAGCTTGCTCAATCGCCGCTCGATGAGGTCTGAGCGATTGGCTCAAAAGTGATTGAGGGGAATTCGCTCTCGTTAACTGTAAATTCATCTTAGGTTAAGAATAGGTTAAGAAAAAATGAAGTTTTGACGCCTCCTTTAGCTTCAACCGCCATTCATCCCGTCGCTTCCCGAAGGGAGGCGACGGGATGAATGGCGGAAGGGGTTTATCGCACACAAAAGTTGTGCTAAACTATAGTCATGCTAACACTTAATCACACTTACCGAATTTATCCAACTCTAGACCAACAAGCTCAAATGCTCGAATGGTTGGAGACTTGTAGGCGGTTATATAATCGCTGTCTACGAGATTTAAAGGATTGGATAAGCAGTCGTAAGTGTAGTATTGATTTCTGCTCTTTGGATAGGGAGTACATCCTGTCTCCTGACATACCTTTTCCTAATTACTTGGAGCAGAAAAGACAACTAACCCAATGGAAGAAAACTAACCAATACCTAAAGAAGGTGTATTCTCAAGTCACACAGGATGTGGTTAAAAGGATGCACAATACTTGGGAAACTTTTAAACAAAGAGGTTATGGATTTCCTCGGTTTAAAAAGTTTGGTCAGTACCGTTCTTTATACTACCCTCAGTTTAAAGCTAACCCAATAACAGGTTGTCATATTAAACTGCCGATGATAGGTAACATACCTATTAACCAGCATCGACCTATTCCTGATGGTTTTAAGGTTAAGGGTGTCAGGGTAGTATCAAGAGCAAGAAATACTCAATGGTATGTAGTTGTCACAATTCAGTGTGATGTATCTACACCAGACACCAAACCATTTGGTAGGGCGATTGGCATAGACATTGGGCTGGAAAACTTCTTGACAACCTCTGACAACTTCACGGTAGAACCTGCTCGTTTCTTTCGGGATTTACAAAGTAGGCTGAGAGTGCTGCAACGTAGAGCCAGTAGAAAGCAGAAGCGGTCTAAGAACCGGGAGAAGTCACAAGTTAAAGTTGCTAGATTACACCATGAAATATCGAATATTCGTAAAAACTTTCACGCTTCTGTAGCTCATCAACTGTGTGACCAAGCGGATACTATTTTTGTTGAAGATATAGATTTTCGTGTGTCTTCAAAAGGATTCCTTGGTAAACATATGTTGGATGGTGCCTTTGGTCAATTCAGGACGTTGCTGCAATGGGTCTGTTGGAAAAGAGGTAAATACTTTGGCGAAGTAGACCACAAATTTACTTCTCAAATTTGCCCAAGTTGTGGGTCTCATACTGGAAAGAAAGAGCTTTCAAACCGAGAGCATCATTGCCCTGAATGTGGGTATCAAACTACCCGTGATCATGCTGCTGCTCAAGTGATAAAATTACGTGGTGAATCTAATATAGTACCCATGGACGGTGGGGAAGGGAAACTGTCTGCTGACTGCGTACTAACGGGGAAGACAACTTCTAGTCAAGTGCAACGCAGAAATGTCTCAATGTGAGTTGAGAAGCCCACGCTGTCACGTAAGTGCAGCGCTGGGAGTACGTCACAGCGCATCTACTTCCACTTCACCTAATCCAGTTTTCCGACTGGTAAATAGCTCCTTAATCCGTCAGTTGTCGCGCTTTGAAGCGGCGAAGCCGCCTGAGCGAAAGTTAATAGCTAGACACAGCTCTATCTACCTCAATGAGGCTTGAAATTTACCTTCACTTAACTTAAATTTAACCACAACAGCTCGATCGGATTATCGGAGATTCAGCCGCCAAGTTGACGAGGAAGGACAGAAGATGACCAACTCTAGGCTCAATCGGTTACTAGAAGAGCAAATCGCCTATTACAAGGCGCGCGCCAACGAGTATGATGAGTGGTTTCTGCGCCAGGGACGTTATGACCGAGACCACGAACTCAACCAGCAATGGTTTGCGGAAGTAGCACAACTGACAGAGGCACTGGCAGCTAGAGTTCCCACAGAGAGGGTATTGGAGTTGACCTGTGGGACAGGACTATGGACATAACATCTTGTCCGCTTGGGTCAAAGCGTCACTGCTACGAACTCAGTTTAAGCGAGTGATTGGTGTCGATCCAGATCCGGAAATGCTGAGAGAAGCTCAACAACATATCCGGTTGATTAGTCAATATCAGACGGCATCAAACCAGGCACTTCGTAGCGCAGCGCAATAGCAAGTAAGACACAAAGAACCTATGGCTTTGTGTCCTTTGTGCCTAACGCGCTGTCACGCTAACGCCTTCGGCTTCGCTTCGCTAGCGCTACGATGAGCGTGGTTAATTATTAACCAAGGGTATTCACGCCGTAGATGGTATTAGAACGTAAAGGTGGTACGCAGGGTGCCAACATAATCTGCCGCGTTTCTGCTGTTGGCTTCAGGGTTGAAGATAATTAATGCACCAGGCGTGATGGCAATATTGTCATTCAGTCGGTAGCGGTAGAATATCTCTGCTTGATAGGAAACGCTGTTATCGATACGGCGTCTGTTCCTGAAACCCCCTTGGCTGGAGCTAGAAGCAGATTCTCGGGCATCGTTAGAAGTCACGCGCGGCGGTTGACCAAACAGCAGCCCCAACAGGCTGCCCTTTGAGCCAATGTCTGGTAGGGCAATGCCGCCAGCGAAGTACCAAATATCGGCTTTCGCTCCCCTATTTCCACTTACGCTACCTCCATTGGCAATGTTGGCACTACCACCGGCCAGGGGCGAGATACTTCTGGAAGCAATCGCCTGAGTATAGCCGCCCCAACCAAAAATAATCAGATGTTTGTTGGGACGAATGCTGGCTTCCACACCATAGTTGTTGGCTGAGGTGGGAACGTTACCAAATGGTGAGTTTGCTAATTGAGTCCCTGTGTTGTCAAAAATGGAGACTGTACCATTCCGTCTTCCAACGCTGTCGTAGGAGCGGGCGTATGTTAGACCTAGGTTGAAGTATTTGCTGGCATTGATATCGACCTGAGCGA
>JAFAVL010000382.1 GCA_019242465.1 Chroococcidiopsidaceae cyanobacterium CP_BM_RX_35
CGTCACTGTTAAAGGCACCGAGAAACGAGATGGGACTGATGTTATCCCATTGAAAGTACAGAGCAACGATAGCACCAAGTAAACCAGCGATCGCGGCATAAGGAAGCCAGCGCGAGGCACTCCGCCCCACAATTAGGTCCCCAACTAGAACAACCATAAGGGTGGTAATGACAATCCCCTCTGGCAAAATTGTCCCAGCATTCAACTGAGCTGCAAGATTAGCAAAATCCATGAATCGTATAGGTTTTGACTATTAGGCACAAAGACTGACTGTGTTCATTGTATTGTGTCTCGGCAGCAGCACTTGGCACGAGTAAGGCAGATGTTGAATGACCTGCCCGAGAAATCATAGAAATCCGAGCAAAAGTAAGTTTGGCAGATGAAGTGTATATTGAGAAACATTTGTCGTAACTGCAACTATTGGATATAACGTAGAGAACGAGAGATTCTCGCCATTAAGCTTGGCAATTCTCCTTGAGAGCGGCGCTTGCAACGTCAGAAAGAGAAATAAGTTCTCTGCTCCCTCTCAGGACAAGTCGCCATCTAGCCTTATGGATAGTCTCTCTTTACTCTGAATAGAATTCTTCAGATTGAGCTGTTTAGTTTAGCTACTATTTTCCCTTTAAAGTTCCATGCCAACTCTCGTCATTGTCGAATCTCCGACTAAAGCCCGCACTATTCGTAACTACCTGCCTTCTAGCTACCGAGTTGAGGCGTCTATGGGGCACGTGCGCGATCTGCCGCCATCTGCTAAGGAAATTCCCGAAGCAGTGAAGGGAGAAAAGTGGGCAGAGCTAGGAGTGAATGTAGAAGCAGACTTTGAACCGCTGTACATTGTCCCTAAAGACAAAAAGAAAGTTGTCACCCAACTTAAAGAAGCGCTCAAAGTAGCAGACGAACTGGTACTAGCCACTGACGAAGACCGTGAGGGCGAAAGTATCAGCTGGCATTTGTTGCAACTTCTGAAACCAAAGGTCCCCATTAAGCGGATGGTGTTTCATGAAATTACTCAAGACGCCATCAAAAAAGCTCTGAAAAACTGCCGCGAGGTTGACATCAATCTGGTACACGCTCAAGAGACACGGCGGATTTTAGATCGGTTAGTCGGTTATACTCTGTCTCCCCTACTGTGGAAAAAGATTGCTTGGGGCTTGTCAGCTGGACGGGTTCAATCTGTTGCTGTGAGGTTACTGGTGAAACGGGAGCGACAGCGCCGTGCCTTCCGCCAAGGTAGTTACTGGGATCTCAAAGCGACTTTAGAGCAGGAAAAAATGCTCTTTGCCGCAGTGCTGGTATCACTGCGAGGCACTAAACTGGCTACTGGCAGCGATTTTGACCCTGCAACTGGGCAAATCACTGCCGGGCGTAATGTCATCTTGCTTAATGAAGCCGAAGCTAGAGCCCTTCAGGAACGTCTTGCCGATAAAACTTGGACGGTTACAGATGTAGAGGAGCGCCCTGTCACTCGCAAACCAGCACCACCATTTACAACCTCAACTTTACAGCAAGAATCTAACCGTAAGTTGCACTTATCGGCGCGGGAGACAATGCGGATCGCCCAGAGTCTATACGAGCAGGGATATATCACCTATATGCGGACAGATTCAGTCAATTTATCTGAGCAAGCAGTGACTGCCGCCCGTCAATGCGTCGAGCAACTGTACGGTAAACAATATCTTAGCCCCCAGCCTCGACGATACACCACCAAAAGCAAAGGAGCCCAGGAAGCCCACGAAGCTATCCGTCCAGCAGGTAGCACCTTCCGCACGCCTCAGGAAACAGGATTGAGTGGGCGAGAACTACACCTCTACGATTTGATTTGGAAGCGCACTGTCGCTACCCAAATGGCGGAAGCCAGGCAGACACAGATTACTGTAGCGCTGCAAGCAGAAGATGCTGGGTTTCGGTCTTCGGGTAAGCGAATCGACTTTGCTGGTTATCTCCGGGCTTATGTCGAAGGATCGGACGATCCAGAGGCAGCACTGGAAGATCAGGAAGTGATCTTGCCGCCGTTGCAAGTGGGCGATCGCCCCGAATGCACTAATCTAGAAGCCGTTGGTCACGAAACCCAACCGCCAGCTCGCTATACAGAAGCTTCCTTGGTCAAAACTCTAGAGAGCGAAGGCATTGGGCGTCCTAGCACCTACGCCAGCATTATCGGTACTATCATCGATCGCGGCTATGCCCAACTGGTAAGTAATGCCCTGATTCCCACCTTCACTGCTTTCGCTGTCACCGACCTGTTAGAACAATACTTTCCTGACCTTGTAGATACTGGCTTCACGGCTCGAATGGAGCAGACGCTGGATGAGATTTCTACTGGCGAAGCCGAATGGTTGCCTTACCTGCGGTCATTTTATTTGGGAGACACTGGGCTACAGCACCAGGTCAAGGAGAGGGAAAGTCAAATTGACCCTAACAAAGCCCGGACTGTCGAACTAGAAGACCTAGAAGCCAAAGTTCGTATTGGTAAATATGGTCCTTACATCGTAGCCGACAATGGTAACGGCTCTGTTACTGCTTCGATTCCCAAAGACCTTACCCCAGCCGATATTGACCCAGAACAGGTAGAGGTACTGCTGCGGCAAAAAACTGAGGGACCAGACATATTAGGTCGCCACCCAGAAACTGGTGAACTAATTTACGTCAAAATTGGCAGATATGGTCCTTATGTACAGCTGGGTGACAAGACAGAAGATGGTGTCTCGCCTAAGGCAGTTACCCTGCCTAAGGGGGTGACTCCTGAGAATGTGACGATGGACTTAGCTATTGGGCTTTTGTCTCTACCCCGGACACTAGGAGTGCATCCAGACACTGGCAGTAAAATTCAAGCTGGGCTAGGACGATTCGGTCCTTATGTAGTTCATGACCAGGGTAAAGAGGGGAAAGACTACCGTTCACTCAAGGCTTCTGATGATATCTTCAGCATTTCTCTAGAACGGGCTTTGGAGTTGTTACAGCAGCCCAAAACGGGACGCCGTACCAGCAGCAAGTCTAAGCCACCGTTACGCGAGTTGGGTTCTCACCCAGCTGACGGAGAACCAGTGAATGTCTATGAAGGTCCATACGGCATCTACATCAAGCATGGAAAAACGAATGTGGGTTTAGCAGAAGGTCAATCAGTAGATGGGCTAACGCTTGCTATAGCACTGGAACTGTTAGCCACTAAGGAATCTACCGCAACAACTCGTAGATCGAGTAAATCGGCAACCTCAACTGGTAAAACAACCACCAAGTCATCGACAACCAGCACGAAGAAAAAAACCACAACCCGTAGTAGTTCCAGCCGCAAGACTACGGCAACGCCAAGTTCTAGAGCCAAGAAATGAGCGCTTAGAGTTTCACCATCGCCTTGATGGCTTTTCTCTCATCCATAGCGGCATAACCAGAGGGGACGCCGTTGAGGTCGATGGTGAGATCGAGTACGGGGGAGGGATCCAGCTTACCTGCAACAACATCAGCAAGTAGTTCGGGAATGTAGGCGCGGGCTGGCGCGACTCCACCTCTTAGAGTGATGTTGGACCCAAACATACGTGTGAGATCGACTGCCTCACCGCTGCCATGAGGTACACCCACGTAGCCAACAGCTCCGCCAGGACGGACAATTCCCAGTGCTGTGTCCATAGCAGACTGGGCACCGACGCATTCGAGTACTGACTCAGCTCCACCCTTAGTCATTTCTAAAACCTCGGCAACTGCCTGATCGCCCCGACTCTTGACGACATCAGTAGCCCCAAACAGCCGCGCCAGTTCCAAGCGTTTGTCATGGCGACCAAGGATAATAATGCGCTCGGCACCAAGTCGTCGTGCTGCTAGTACCCCGCACAGCCCGACTGCTCCATCACCCACTACTGCCACAGTCTTCCCTTGCTGAACCCCAGCAGAAACCGCCGCATGGTGACCTGTAGACATAACATCAGTTAACGGCAGGATTGCTGTCAGGATGGTATCGTCGTTCTCGACTGAGGGGGGTATAGCTACTAACGTGCCGTCAGCAAACGGCGCTCGCACTGCCTCTGCCTGTCCGCCGTCGTTACCTTTACCCCCCCAAAAGCCGCCATGGACGCAGGAGGTTTGCAACCCTTTGCTACAAAACTCGCAGGTGCCGTCAGAAAAGGCAAAGGGAGCAAGTACGCGATCGCCTTTTTTTACTGTGCGAACTTCGGAACCAACTGCCTCGACTATGCCCATCCACTCATGACCAGTCCTCCAGCCCGGTTGCCAATCATCTAAGCCACGGTAAAACCATAGGTCTGAACCGCAGATGCAGGCGTGGGTGATCCGCACGATGGCGTCAGTGGGCTGTTGAATTTCGGGGTCAGGAACATTCTCAACTCGAACGTCGCCTTTGCCATAGTAAACTGTTGCTCGCATGAGTATGCTCCTTATCGTAGTTTGTTAATGCTAACCGTCTCCGAAGCGCTGGCACTCGCTTTCCAATCCTATCAAGCTGGTCAACTGGATCAGGCAGAGTTCATCTGTCAGCAAATTTTGCAACAGCAACCCCACTGTGCTGAAGCTCTGCAACTGCTTGGTGTCATGGCGCATCAAGTTGGCAAACTGCCAGAAGCGATTTTCTACTACCAGCAGATCGTGACTCTTAGACCAGAGCAAGCAGATGCCTACTATAGCTTGGGGGCAGCGCTGCACCAGCAAGGTCAGCTTGAGGCAGCAATTCAGCACTATCAGCAGGCGATCACCCTACAGCCAAATTATGCCCATGCCTACTACGATCTGGGCAATGCGTTGTACCAGCAAGGTCAGCTTGAGGCAGCAATTCAGCACTATCAGCAGGCGATCACTCTTAATCCTAACGATGCCGAGGCGCATGGTAACTTAGCTAATGCCTTGCTAGAGCAAGGTCAGCTGGATGCTGCCATTATTCATTATCAGCAGTCACTTGCCCTTAGACCAAATGCTCCTGGAATTTACTACAACCTCGGTAACGCCCTCAAACAGCAAGGTCAACTGGATGCCGCTATCACTCAATATCGCTGGGCTGTGGCTCTCAATCCCAACTATGCGGATGGTCATCTGCAACTAGGCATGGCTCTTTACCAGCAAGGTCATCAGCTAGAAGAAGCGATCACCTGCTGCGAACAAGCAATTGTTCTCAAGCCTAATGCTGCTGCTTACTGTAATTTAGGCAATGCCTTGCTCAAGCAGGGTAAGCAAGAAGAGGCGCTCAGGCAATACCAACAAGCTCTGATTTTAGAGCCACAACACTCAGATGCTTATGTAGGGTTAGGCTGCGCTCTCATCCACCAGTATCAATTCGAGGCAGCTACTGTCTACTTCCAGCAGGCCATCACTCTTGCTCCAGATAGTCCTGAAGCATACCAAAACCTTGGGGTAGCCTTGATGAATCAGAATCAAGTGGATGAGGCAATTGAAGCCTTCCAAAAAGCCTTAGAACTCAAACCAGACTTCATCGAAGCTTACTGGCAGCTACAGCTGATCCTACCTATTTTCTATGATAATCAAAATCAAATTCCCATCTGGCGTCAGCGCTTTTGCCTAGGACTCAACAAATTAATTCAACAGACTGCTCTAGATACCTTTATTGGTAAGCAGCAAGCCTTAAAGGGATTAGAAAGAAGTGCTATCACTTTCTACCTCGGCTATCAGGGTCTTAAGGATCGGGGATTACAACGGAAGTATGGTAATTTTGTACACAAAATCGTTGCTGCCAACTATCCCCAATGGGCTAGCCCTCTACCCAAACTCCTGCTGAGTAAAACCGATAAGATTCGCATCGGCTACCTCTCAGCTCATTTAAGACACCATACTGTAGCTAAATTAACCTTTGGTTGGCTCAAAAATTGTGACAAAAAAAGCTTTGAAGTTTATAGCTACCACATCGGTCAGATAGCAGATTTTAAGACTGAAGAGTTTCGCTCTTGCAGCGATCATTTTTATCATGTTTATAGCAGCTTAGAGGCAATTTGCCAGCAGGTACTCGCGGACAAGCTCCATATTCTGATCTTTACAGATATTGGTATGGACACCCGGATAACTGAAATAGCAGGATTACGTCTGGCAGCTTGGCAATGTGCAACTTGGATGCATCCAATTACTACTGGTTTACCAACTATTGATTACTATTTGTCAAGTGATCTAATGGAACCCCAAAATGCTCAATCACACTATTGCGAAAAGTTAGTTTGTCTACCAAACATCAGTATTTGTTATGAAAAACCTGTAATTCCTGAACCAAAAAAAACTCGTTCAGACTTCCATTTTCGAGAGGATGCTATAGTTTATCTTTCCTGTCAATCTTTATTTAAGTATTTACCTCGATTTGACTATATCTTTGCCAAAATTGCACAACGTGTTCCCCAGGCTCAATTTGCTTTTATTTCTGGTCCTGGCACTGCTATAAGTGCAAAATTTGAGGCACGTTTCCGACGGGCTTTTGTTAATTGCAATCTGAACAGTGAAGATTACTGTGTATTTCTGCCTAAACAGTCTCAGGATGATTACTTCAATCTCAATTCAGTTTCCGATATTTTTCTAGATACCTTCAGTTGGTCTGGGGGCAATACAACCCTAGAAGCCATAGCATGTGGGTTACCTGTCGTTACCTGTCCGGGAGAATTTATGCGTAGTCGCCACTCCTACGGAATTTTACAAATGATGGGAGTGACAGAAACAATTGCCCAAGATGAGGCTGAATATGTTGAGATTGCTGTTCGCTTAGGTCTAGAACCCGAATGGCGGCAGCACATAGTACAAAAGATTTATCAGCGTCATAGCTGGCTTTATGATGATAGAACCTGCGTGACAGCACTGGAGTCCTTCTATAAAAGTTTGGTTCAGGATTAATTTCTGCTCTCTTTTTTATCCATAGGGTATCCCCCCTGCCCCCTGCCCCCTACCCCCTACCCCCCTGCCTCTTTTTTAACTCCAAGCACGGCGGAGGTTGAAGAAGCTTTCTAGGAAGTCTTGCCACCGAGTATTATTGGTAAGGCGTTGCTGGTGCCAAAGAGCAGCCGTTTGCTCCAGGATTTCTGACATAGTAGGATAAACAGCAGCTAATTGAGCAATTGCACCGACCTTCAGCCGTTGACTCATTGCTAGAGCAATCACTTGAATTAACTCCCCAGCTTGAGGACCAACTAGAGTCGCTCCCAAAATTTCTCCGTTGCGTCGCGCAATTAACTTACATATCCCAGTCATTTCAATCCTCAGCTGGGCTGCTGCTATTGTCTTGAAATATTGTTGCAAAACTAAAATCTGGTTGGCGGTATATTGCCGTCTTGCTTGCACCTCCGTTAAGCCTACTCGTGCCAGTATAGGGTCAGAGAAAATTCCCCAAGGAATCTGACGGTAATTAACTTTGTACAACGGGAAAAACAGAGCATTTTTCAGGGCAATTCTGGCTTCGTAGTTAGCAATATTGGCAAAGTACCCTCCGTTCGCATTGCCACAAGCATAGATGCGGGGGTTCGTGGTTTGTAGTTTTTCATTTAGCCGCAAGCTACGCCGATGCAATGTTACCCCCACCGCTGCTAAGTTTAAAGCTTCAATGTTAGAAACTTGTCCACCTGCTACCAAGATTTCATCGACTTCTATAGTTTCATTGCCCACCTGAATCAATTTTTTCTCCTGCATCTGTAACACGCGGGTGACAGGCGTAGCGGTGAGCAGACGCACGCCTTCAGCCTCCAAAGTTGCTTGCACTAACTGAACTGCCTCTAGTTCTTCTCTCGGTAGAATGTGGGAACTCCTCACGATCAAGGTGATGTTGAAACCCAACCGATTCATGGCTTGAGCCATTTGGATGCCTACCGGATCGCCACCTAAAATTGCCCATTTTTTTGGTAGCTCTTGAGAATTCAGTCGCTGCCAAAGCTCGGCGGCAGTCAGGTAGCCAGTGGTTTGTAATCCCTCTATATTTGGAATGGCAGGACGGCAACCAGTGGCAAGCAGGTAAGCACGAGCGCGGAGGTTGCGTTCGTTAACCGCAAAGGTGAGGTGTGGTGAGGGTTGAAATTGACCATTACCAACAATGACATCTACTCCTGTAGAGGCTAAGACAGATAGGGACTGCTGTTCTTCTAGATTTGAGACGACACCAGATGCCCATTGTCTAGCCTCTACCCACCGCACCGAATTGCCGCAGTGTTCTGCTGCATCTGTCGGTAAAAAGTGAATCCCCAATTGACTAGCATGACCCAGTTGTTGAGTTATTTGCCCAATTTGGCTGAGAGCGTGAGGCGTGATCGCTGTTTCTATACCTCTGACACCTATTCCTTGAGCTTGCTCAGGGAAGCTGCCTGAGCCGCCTCCGGCAGAACGTTGAGAGGACTCTACGTTGCCCACAATCGGTTCTACTAGAGCAACTATGGCACCTAGCTGGGCGGCAGCGATCGCTGCATAACGTCCAGTCGGACTGCCACCAATAATCACAACATCATAATCAACTGCCATATATTCCTAATTTCACCCCATCACCCCACCGCCCCAATCGCTCCCACCAGGCGTTCATTCTCTTCACTAGAGCGCACAGCTACGCGGAAGTAGCGATCACCTAATTCTGGAAAGCTCAAGCAATCACGGATCAAGATTTGGTGGCGTTCAAGTAATCTTTGCTGCACTTGAGAACTGGGTTGTTGTGACTGAACTATGAGGAAGTTGGCAGCACTGGGGTAGGGTTGCAAATTTGGGACTTGCGCCAAGCCCTGAAACAGTGCTGTCCGTGCTGGTGGCAGCCAGATCCAAGTCTGCTGTTGAAATTCCGTGTCTTGAACTACAGCAATAGCAACGGCAGCAGCGAGATTGTTGACTGGCCAAGGATCGCGCCACTGCTGCCAGCGCTGGAGCCGATCGGGATGGGCGATCGCATATCCTAATCGCAGTCCAGGCAGGCTATAAAATTTGGTGAGCGATCGCAGAATCACCAAATTTGGATACCCCTGCACCACAGAACTCAAGCTTTGTTCCTGGTTTGGAGGCAGAAAGTCCATAAAGGCTTCATCCACCACAACCAAGGCAAATTGCTCTAGACAGGGCAAAATGTTTGCCCGCGAGAACAGACAGCCTGTAGGGTTGTGGGGGTTATTCAGTAGTAAGCCGCACTCAGGAAGAGAGCTGGGGGAACTGGGGTAATGGGGTAATGGGGTGAATCTCACTCCCTCGGCTCCCAGCTCCCGGCTCCCTGCTTCTAAGCAAAGTGGATATGGCTGCACCTTGGCATTGAATGTCCTCAGGGCTCGCCAGTAGTCACCAAAGGCTGGAGTGACGAGATAAGTCGCAGCTAATTTTGCCAAGTCCCAACCAGCCCAAGTAAGTAACTCTGCCGAGCCGTTACCCGGCAGAATCCACTCAGGTGGCAAGCCGTGCATTTGACCTAGAGCAGTTCTCAGTTCCCAATAATTAGGATCTGGATACGAACTCAGGTTGCCTAAGTCAGCTTTAATGGCTGCGATCGCGCTTTTGGGAGGTCCTAAAGGGCTAATACTGGCAGAAAAATCCAGAATCGCCTCAGGTGGACAGCCAGCTATCGCTGCTGCCCACATCAAATTCCCCCCATGTACAGGTCGCACCAAAGATGGGTTCCGCAAAAGACAAACTATTCGTCTGCTGCTGGCGCGACTTTTTCCCTAAACAGCTTCCCGGCTGAGAAAGCAGGTACTTTCGTTGCTGGGATATCCATTTTCTCATTTGTTTTGGGGTTGCGCCCTTCACGGGCCTTGCGCTCCCGCGACTCAAACGAGCCAAAGCCGACTAGCGTCACCTTGTCTCCAGAAGAGACGGCATCAACAATTGTTTCTAAAGCCGCTGTCAACACTGCATCGGCCTGTTTTTTCGTCACCGATGCCTTTTCAGCTACGGCATCAACCAGTTCACCTTTATTCATCTCAATCTCCTTAGAGTTTGCGAAATACCATCAACCTGGCGCTCTCGACATCACAAAACCGAATATCAAAGCGCACGCATCACGGGAGATTTTAGCCTTAGATGTTTGAAACTCCCGTATACTCAACATTTCAATGCCCTATTCTAAGGGGTGCTTGCCAAATATGGATCGGTAGAACATTTAAGATATATGGATTTCAGAACTTTTTTAGGTAAATCATCCATTTTTTGGGTATTTATACTCAGGCTATATTTTACTTTGGACAAAAAATAATGAGTTTTAGGTTTTCCGCATTCTTGTGGGAAATCCAAATTTTGTGGAATGAATAAGTACTATGCGAAAACTGGACATCAAAAATCAAAGCCGCACTCTTATGGGTAAGGCTTGAATCCCATTAATTTCGGTCAGAGCTAATTCAGGAGCGGCGAGAAGAGGCACTGAAGGAGAGTGAGTAAAGCCCACCTCTCTGTCTTGGATGCCTCAGCTCTTTTAGCCTACTTACTTCTTGCCTCTTGGCACCCGTAAACCCTGGTTCTCTAAAATTTGGCGCACCTCCGGTCCTGGCGTGTAATTATATCCGTAGGTGGCACGCACCGAGTCATCAATAATCTGAGGCGTCAGCAACACGATCACCTCTTGGCGCTGATGATTTTTGTTTGTACTTCTAAACAGTGCCCCCAAGATCGGGATGTCGCCCAAAATTGGCACCTTAGTTGTCGTCGTTTGGTCTGAGTCCTGAATAATACCTGACAAAATGAGAGTCTGACTGTCTCGGAGACGAATCACCCCAGAATTCAGCGATCGCTCGTTGATCAAAACAATTGTCTGGCTATTACCTCCCCCCAGATTTATAGTTTGTTGAGACTGAGGAGCGCGGACTACCGGAGCTACCGATAGAGCGATAAATCCATTGTCGTCAATCCGCTCAATGCGGACACTCAGGGTTAAACCCACCTGTTCTTTAGTGACGTTGACTGTTTGGATGGCAGCACCAGCAGTGAAGTTTGTTTGGGTTGAGACGTTGCCCACCACCTGCTGAGTCAGGTTAACGTTAGCCTGCTGACCTTCTTGGACAATTAAGGTGGGATCGGTCAATATCTTGGCAGTGCCACTTGTCACCTGAGCCTGCAGGAGAGAGAGAAATCTAGTGGGGTATTGGAATAAGGATGGAAGAGAGAAAGTCGCGGGGTTTGTCACTTGTACTAGCGTATTGCCTATGTTACTGAAAGACGTTGATCCTGGCGATGTGATTCCGGGGTTTAAAGGATTCCCATTCGAACCAAAAGGGGCGCGGGCACCAGTAATAGTGTTACTGTTATTCGGGTCCCGCAAGTTCAAAAAAGGTTGTGGGTTTCCTCCTGCATTTGCAACTGGAGAGCCAGTTATCGGTGGGCTAAGTACACCGTTAGTCACAGCTGCATTGCTGGGTGGATTCACACCACCAATGTTTACTGCTGCTTGCCCTCCGTTAACGTTAAAGAAATTGTTGCCAATCCCAAACGAGAAGCTGGTGTTGAAATCCTGGGCAGCATTGAGGTTGACATCTACAATCTTGACATTGACGGCAACTTGACGACGACGGGCATCGAGCTGAACCAGCTGAGTTGTAGCAACATCAACCTGCTTGGGAGAACCAATCAAGGTAACTGAGTTCGTGCGTTCGTCTCCTACTGCCTGTAAACCTCTCAGCAGTGGTACAGCATCTTGGAAATTAATTCGTTGAGTTTCAATCCTCGTTTCTGTGCTGGTCTGGGTTTGAGTAGCTGGTGTTGGCGAACCTCCTACAGGTACAGCACTGACGCTGGTAATCACTCGTTCGCGGCTCACAGCACTTTCTGCACCTAAGCCAACTAAAAAGTTGAGTGCTACTCCTACCTGGACCTGATTGAGTCGGAAGCTGCGTACAATACTATCCCGAGCCTCATTAGGTAGCGTCGTACCAACTAGTATTGTGTTCCCATTACGGTTAGCTTGCAGACCACTAACGTGAAGGACGTAGTTGAAGACATCTTGCACTGATTCGTTTTCGATATCCAGAGACACCGTTGGTCCTTCAGCCGTAGCAGCCTGACCTGTGGTAGGCTGAGCTACTGGGATGGATGTTTGCCCAGGGGTTGTCGCCGCAGCATTGGTGAAAATCAGGTTCAGACCAGCAGCATGGGCAAGTAGGGATAGGACTTCTCGCGCTGGGGCATCTCGTAACACTAAGCGGGGTACGCGTTCGCTAGTCCCTAGATCGACAGCAGCAGGTGAAGAATCGGTATTGGAGACAGCAATATCTCCTACAGGTGGGGCGATCGCTCTCGGCAGGTTTGGTGCAGCTGGACTGTTTGGCTCGATTGTCTGCGCTGGCGCCGCTGGTTTGTTATCAATAGTGATGTTCGGATTGGGTACAAGCACATTGCCAGGCGTTCTGGTTGTGGGAGTTTGAGGTATTTGTGGTGGAGCCGGGTTAGGACTAGCTGTGAGTTGAGGCGAGGTAGCTTGTTCTACCGGAGGGTTAGCAGGTGTAGAGGGGGAAGCGGTCGTTGTGCTTGCTGCTGAGCTAAAGCTGAGGATAATTCCTGCGGCATTGCTTAAGGAGATTTCATTTTTGGGGGCTTTAATGGTGCCAGTAACCACCGTTTGGACAGTGTTGGGGTTGAGCTGAGTGACGACGACCGAAGCAATGCCTGGAGCTGGGTTGGAGGCACGGAAACTATTACCTTGACGTAAGTGCAGCTGAGTATTGGTAATGTTTGTCACTGTGGCATTACCCTGAATACTCGTCATCATTTGAGGACGGAGGACTTGAGCGTTGTCTGCAGCAGTTGATAAAAACACACTTAAGCCACGAGCTGTGGGATTCAGCTGCACCCCTATCACTTGTGTCGCTGTTGCTGCTTGTACACTTTGAGACGCTAAAACAACGGCTGCTATCCCAGTTAAAATCGCACTACTTTGAAGCTGTTTCACCTTTTTTCTCCTCACATTTAGAGCTAGAAGATTGTCATCTTCCCGGAGGCAACCTCCGGGAGCAACGCTAAAGACTTCGTTAATAATTTATGCAATATCATAGTGTCAGTTAATTGCAAATCGCACTGATCTTTACGTGCGAAGCTGATAAGTCCAACTCATCCTATACTCAAAAGTAATTTCACTGGGAACTGCGCTATTCTAGTACTTTAAAACAGGTTGAATAGCGTGAATACAAAGTAATTAGAACAACCCTTACTTCTGTGGTTGTTGCGCCGCTGCGGTTGCCTTTGCGGATTCCTCCGGACTAAGTGGAATTAGTGCTTGGAGCTGGAAAGATGTCGTGATAGTTTGAGGTCCCTTACCTTGTAAATTGAGCGGCGTTTGTGGCAATGTAGATTGAAAGTCTTTAACAATGAGTAGGGACTGTAAACGTTCAATATCACGCAAGATTGTTTCAGTTTCCTCAAACGTTCCTTCAAATGCTATATTAACTGCTCGGCTTTTAAGCTTACCATTGACCTCTGGTCCTAGTGAGCCATCTGTGATCGCCCCATTAGATGGGTCTGCTACTGGCTCATATTTCGTCAGTTTTGCCTTAACGCCACTGCCTAAACTAGCGTTAATAGTCTCAGCTAGCCGATTCAGATCTAAAGCTAACGTATCTAAAGTATTTTCATTAGAAAATAAAGATAAGACTTCTAATTGTTGCTGTTTTGCCTGTGCTAGCTCAGCTCTAACCTGCTGAGATTGGGCTAATTTGGTTTGTGCTTGCTGAATTTGCGTCTGCTTCTGAACCTGACTTGCTTCCATTTCCTGATGCTTCTGCCAGGCTGGCATGACTTGATTGGCAACTAAGTAGAAGAACCCTACTGTTCCTAACATCATCACTAAAATACTGATGATATTTGGTGTCAGAGTCAAGCCAAACAAAGTCGGATATCTGGGTTCTGCTCCAAACATCTTGCCTTTCTGAAAAGGAACAAAATCTTCAGAGACTGTCATCGTTGCAGAAGTTCTCTTGCTTGTCATCTTTGAATAATTCCTCTTTCCTGCAATGTGCGAATTCGGGTCACTAGCCCCAATGTTCCCTTACGCTCCAACTCTCCAGTTAACTCAGACGCTGGGATATCGCTTAGACTCGTTTGAATTGTGTATTTGATAAATTGGGGTGGTTTTTGGGCTGGTTTACCAGGTTGCGACGCTGGTATTGGACCATCAACTAATTCGGCTTTAACGATTTTGGTTTCTTTAGGCTTGAAAAAAGGAGACCGTTGTAGAGTCAGTAAGAAATCGTTTACGCCGCTAAAGGAGCTGGCCATGCCAGAAATTTCAAGCCCTGAGGCTGGTTTGGGTGGAGTCTGGGTTTTCTGAGCCGCAGAGGTTTGGGTAGTAGGAGTTGGGGCGGCGGCAGGTGGAGTTGCTTGCTTCAGACTTTGAATTTGCACATCTGCCGGGATGCGATCACGCAAATCTTGCAGCATAGCTGACCAAGGGCGAATCTGATTAAAGACGCTAGCAAGGGCTCGGTTTTGACTTCTAATTGCGTTTGCCTGGTCCTGAAGTTTTTGGAGTTGCTGCTCTTCGATACCTAAGCTATTCAATTGCGAATCTAATCCAGCAAGCTTAGTTTCTAACTGAGAATTTTGGTATTGCAGAAATAACAACACACACCCTGCTAAACCTGGTAAAACCAAGGCTAACCCTAGTGCCAAATAGACTCTGCTCCAATTCCCAGCAGACCGACGCGATCTGATAACCCCAGTCACTGTACCTTTCTTAAACTCAGATCGGTCCTTGAGTAAATTTACGTTTAGACTATACATAGCTTCAAACCTCCCGCAGTCCTAAACCAATTACAATCCCCATTCCTGGACGTTGAATGAGAGTAATTTTCTCCTCATCAACCTCCAGAGATAAAGCTGCCACTGGATCGACTTTCGTTGTTGGCAAACCTAACTTTTGAGTGAAGAATTCATCTAGTTGTTCTAGCCCGCCTCCAGGTCCTGCCAGCAGAACCTGCGCCACCTCAATATTTTCGTTTTGACTCAGGTAAAAATCGATTGAACGCCGCAGTTCCTCAGTTAGCTCTCCCAAAATTCTCAATATGGCAACTAGACCAGGATTATGACCTGTCGAACTGCTCATTCCTCCCACACCATTTGTGCTGATAGGAATGGTCATTCCTTGGAGCATCTGTGTATCTCTAGATGTGGGCAAATTCATTGCTCGCGACACTGCACTTTGTAGCTGATATGTGCCGATGGGAACTGTGCGAGAAAATTGCGGCACCCCGTCTACCACAATGGCAATCTCTGTACTCTCAAATTCGACATCGACTAGCACTGCCGCTTCTTGTGAGGTAAACTGCCGTAGTTGTTCGCGAATTGTCCGAATCAGGGCAAAACTGTTAATTTCTAAAACATCTACCTGTAATCCCGCTTGTTTAAAGGTACTGATGTAGGTATCGGTGACTTCCCTAGGAGTGGCAACCAGTAACACCTGTACTTTCTCAATCCCGTCTTGATCTACAAAGTATCCCAACTTCTGAAAATCTACATCAGCGTCTTCTCGGGGATAGGGCAAGTACAAACCTGCCTCATGCTGTAGCACCAATTCTGATAGCTCTTGGTCGTCTAGCTCAGCTGGTACGGGAATGATCCGAATGAGTGATTCTCGCCCTGGCACTGACGTGGCGGCGCGCTGTGCTTTAATATTACTCTCCTTAAGCGCCGATTGGATAATATCTGCCAAGGTTGAGGAGTCGGAAATCTGACCATCCTCGAACACACCTGATGGTACTGGCAACGAAGAGAATGCTGTCAATTTAAATCCTTGGTTCTGTTTGCGTAGCTGAGCCACGTTGATCCGCTCTGGAGTCAGTTCAATACCAACGCCAGCTGTACGTTTTGCCAATAAACTTTTAAAGCGGTTAACCACAGTCTTGCCAGTTTACCTTTGCTGGAAATTGATCTGAGTTTATAATGCTGAATTTAGCCACAATCGTTCATGCTTTACGATTTTGCACATCTTTCTTAAGGAATACCAATAGTGGAATTACGTAATGACTATTAGAATCTGGAAACAATTAAGTGTTTTTACTCTATTAGGATTGCTCCTCAGCTGGGTGATTAGTTGCAGCAGTGCCAATATTGGGTCAGGAACACGGCAGACTGGATCAGGCAGCACAGAGGTTGAGCTTTGGACGATGCAACTCCAACCCCAATTTACAAACTACTTCCAACAGCTGATTGCAACTTTCGAGGCAGAGAATCCTGGGGTCAAGGTGAGATGGGTAGACGTGCCCTGGACAGCAATGCAAAGCAAAATCTTAACATCTATTTCAGCCAAGACAGCACCAGATGTAGTCAATCTCAATCCTGATTTTGCCTCCCAACTAGCAGGGCGCAATGCGTGGCTTAACTTAGATGATAAGGTACCAGCTAATGTGCGTTCAACCTACTTGCCCAACATCTGGAAAGCAAGCACACTCAACGGCAAGAGCTTTGGCATTCCTTGGTATCTCACCACGCAATTGACAATCTACAACACAAAGTTGTTAAACCAGGCAGGACTAAGTCATCCTCCTGCCACCTATGCTGAACTAGCGGCTATCGCCCAACAAATTAAGCAAAAAACGGGCAAATATGCTTTCTTTATCACCTTAGTACCAGAGGATTCAGCAGAAGTGCTGGAGTCTTTTGTGCAAATGGGGGTAAATCTAATTGATGAGCGTGGATTAGCAGCATTTAACACCCCTCAAGGTAAAGCGGCATTTCAGTACTGGGTAAACCTGTACAAAAACGGACTCTTACCACAAGAAGTCTTGACACAAGGACATCGCCACGGAATTGAACTATACCAAGCAGGGGAGACGGTATTACTAGCTACAGGTTCAGAGGCTATCAACACAATCGCCAAAAACGCCCCAGAAATTGCTAAAGTCTCTGCTATTGCCCCCCAGCTAACTGGTGAAACTGGCAGGAAAAGTGTTGCCGTAATGGACTTAGTCATTCCCCACAATAGCGATCGCTCAGACGCTGCAGTTCAATTTGCCCTATTTGTGACTAACAGCCAAAATCAGCTAGCCTTTGCCAAAGCCGCCAACGTTCTACCATCTACCACCCAAGCACTCACCAACAGCTACTTCCAGCCATCCCCAAAAGCAGATACATTAGCAGACAAAGCTCGAATTATCAGTGCCAGCCAGCTGAAACAAGCAGAAGTACTAATCCCCACAATCAAGGACCTCAATTTACTACAAAAAGCCATTTACGAGAATCTCCAAGCAGCCATGCTAAGTGAAAAAACAGTAGATCAAGCAATTACCGATGCAGCCCAAGAGTGGAACCAACGGGGGTGAGGCAAGAGGAAAGGGGGCAGGGGGAGATCAAGATACCTCTCATACCTCTTCCCTCTGCGTTCTCCGCGCACGCCAGTCGCCTACGGAGGAGCCAGTTTCACGAAGCCGGGTTTCCCGGCGTAGAAAACTGGCATCGGAAACCCTCCTGCAGCGCTGGCTCCTCTGCGGTTCGTAAAAAATGACCGATCAAATACAGCGAACCACAAAGAACGACGAGATTGTCTTCTGAAAAAGCAATGGCGGCATCTAGAGCTGAGACTAAATCTGAATAAGCGCGGCGATCGCTTAAATCTGGACAAATGCTGTGCGCTAGGTTCACCAACTCAGTGGGACTAGCTGCCGCATGATCAGGTATCGGCACTGAATACAATCGGTCGCCTGGGCGGAGTAGGGCGCTCAAAATCTCTGCATGGTCTTTGTTAGAAAGAATCCCAATAACCCAAGTGACCGGTTTGACATCTAGAGTATCAACGTACTGACGCAGAACGGTCGCTGCACCTGAGTTGTGCGCCCCGTCAATCAATAACTGGTGGTTTTGCCAGGTTGTCCACTCAAGCCGCCCAGGCCAATGAGTTTTTGCCATGCCAGTCGTGATTGCCTCTCTGGGAATATCCCAACCCTGTTGCTGGAGGCATTGTAAAGCAGCGATCACCAGCGCCGAATTAGTCAATTGAAACTCACCTAACAACGGTAATGGGTACTGGATTGAGCTAAAATTCCGCCCGGTATGATATTCTGCCCAGCCTTGTGCCAGCGGCTGTGCTGGTTGAGGCCAAACAGCGGGGCATCCTAGCAAATCTATCTGTTTGCGCACCACGACTTCAGCTTCCGGTGGTAATGGTCCTACCACAGCTAGACACCCCGGCTTGAGGATACCAGCTTTCTCTGTAGCGATATCTGCCAAGGTTGGACCTAAATTCTGCCAGTGGTCTCGACTGATGGATGTAATAATACTTACTAAAGGGCAATCACAAACATTAGTTGCATCCAAACGACCTCCCAATCCCACTTCTACCACTGCCACATCCACCTTGTTCTGAGCAAAATACAGCCAAGCCGCTGCTGTAACCACTTCAAATTGAGTCGGTAACTCTGATGCAGAATTGATCTTGTCCTCTACTTGCAGTAGCAGTTGTTGCAGTTGCTGAGCTGAGATTGGCTGTTCATTAAGGCAGATCCGTTCAGTCCAATCAACTAAATGAGGAGAGGTATATCGTCCTACACGACAACCTGCCTGAGTTAATATTGAAGATAGGTAAGCACAAACAGAACCTTTACCGTTCGTCCCAGCTACATGAATGACAGGCACATAAAGGTGGGGGTTATCTAGTCGAGCTAATAGTTGTTGGATTCGCTCTAGACCAAGATGGACACCAAAACGTTGAAAAGGCTTCAGAATAACATCAATTTCCACATCATTTCCAATCTTCAGCCATCTTAAGGACTGCTAGTTTTCTAGCCTCAGATTATACTTACTTTGTAAGAAACTAACATTTTTTAGGGAGAAGCATTTGTCTGAAACACTTGATAGACTCCCATAACATTTGGCTATTTGGAAAGGCTTAACGAGAAATAAGCAAAAAAGGGAAGTTAATTTATGAATTTTGATGCAGCTAAAGTAGTCGGGGTTAGTGCTGTCACGTTGAGTTTGGCAGTGCTACCCCTAGCTCTACCTGTTTCTGCCCAAAATAATGCTGGTAGTGGAACATCAGGAGATTCAATCTCCGGTACAACCACGGGGGTTGGCAGCTCAACTGCTGGCACCAATACGGGGGGCGTGGGAGGCTCAAATTCTAGTAATAATACAGGGTTTGGTAGCCCGATTTCCACAGGTACAGGATTTGGTAGCTCAACTTCCAGCACAGGCACATCTAGTACAGATGCGGGAGGGTCAACTTCTAGTATAGGCACAGGGGTTGGCAGCCCATCTTCTGGGACAAGCACTACCTCTAGCAGTGGTGCTGATAGCTCAGTGTATAGAACGGGTGCCAATTCTAGCACTGATAGCTCAGTATATGGAACAGGCACCTCTAGCACTGGCAGCTCGGTCTATGGAACAGGCACCAATCCTAACGCTGATAGCTCAGTATATGGAACGGGCACTAATTCTAGCACTGATAGCTCAGCCTATGGAACGGGCACTAATTCTAGCACTGATAGTTCAGCCTATGGAACGGGTGCCAATTCTAGCACTGATAGTTCAGCCTATGGAACAGGTACCTCTAGCACTGGCAGCTCGCCGTATGAAACGAACACCAACCCCAGTACTGATAGCTCGGCAACAGGAACGGGCATTCCTAGTACTAGCAACTCAGTGTATGGAACAGGCAACTCTAGCAGTGGCACTGATAGTTCGGCTGTGGGGACAGATACTACCCTAGGCACAGGAATTAGTAGATCAACTCTTGGTACCAGCGCAGATGTAAATGATTCAACTGGGGTAGGCGGAACTAGCCCGATACCACACAACTCAACTAGGATAGGCAGTGGTGGGAATTCCACTTTTAATACTGGTACTGCTAGCACTAGCTCAACATCTGTTGCCGCGTCTTCCCCAAGAAAAGCAGCTACGAAAGACCGTGACCAGTCAAGTTGGAGTATGCTAGGCATGTTTGGTTTGGTAGGTTTGACTATTGGTCTAGCCAACTTATTCCGTAGACCTAAGCCTGAAGCATCTGTAGGTGAGAGTGAAGATGTGGTGGAAGACTCCTTCAACTCATAAGGAGCTATAGTCACAAACAGCGACTAGACTCGGAGCCAACGACTAGGCTATGATAGTTGACTGCGAGTTTTTCGAAAATTATGAATGCTCAAGAAATCATCCGCTCGATTGAGGCGGAGCAACTGAAGTCGAAGTTACCGGAAATTTATGTAGGAGATACCGTTCGAGTCGGGGTAATTATCCAGGAAGGCGGTAAAGAGAGAACCCAGCCTTATGAGGGGGTGGTGATTGCTAGGCGGAATGGTGGCATCAATGAAACTATTACTGTTCGGCGAATTTTCCAGGGGGTAGGCGTAGAGAGGGTGTTCCTCCTACATTCCCCTCGGATTGAAACCATTAAAATCTTGCGACGTGGTAAGGTGCGCCGTGCCAAGCTTTACTATCTGCGGGCTCGCTCTGGTAAGGCCACTCGTCTCAAGCAACGGTTTGACCGTGCTTTATAATTGCATTAGACTTAGAGTTGGACAATATCAAGTGCAATGCGCTCTTAGTTCAGTTGGTAGAACGCAGGTCTCCAAAACCTGATGTCGGGGGTTCAAGTCCTCCAGGGCGCGCTCGCTAATGCAAATCCTCAGCCAGAGTGCTGGCAAGTCGCAATCAAAGTCTAAGAGTTTTAGGTAGAATTGTGAGAGAGCTGTTCTGAGTCAGCTTTAAAGCAGTCTATGCGGCAGACGGCAATCGTCTGAGGGTAGAAACCAACTGCGATGGCTGCAAAGTCAAACGGGAAGATGAGCGACTATGGATAAGAAAAACGAAGCCGAAATCAAAGAGTCAGCTGATGGATTTAGCATGACAAAATTTTTTCAGGGCACTAAAGAAGAGCTTGATAAAGTGGTGTGGCCTAATCGACAGCAAGTAGTCAGTGAATCTGCTGCTGTCCTGTTAATGGTGACGGCATCCGCAGCTTTAATCTATCTCGTTGATGGCTTCTTTTCTTGGGTAGCAAAACAGGTATTTTTCTGATGACTTTTGCGACAGACGAACCACGTAATTCAACTTCTCAGATAGAGGAAATAGGTGCGACATCAGCAAATGTAGCTCCGCAGCACGCCGCTTGGTATGCTGTGCAAGTTGCTTCTGGCTGTGAAAAGCGCGTGAAGGCAACCATGGAGCAGCGCATTCAAACATTTGACGTGGCTGACCGAATTCTTCAGGTCCAAATTCCTCAAACACCAGCAGTCAAAATCCGCAAAGATGGCAGCAGGCAGCACACGGAAGAGAAGGTTTTTCCTGGCTATGTGCTAGTCCAGATGGTAATGGATGATGACACCTGGCAGGTGGTTAAAAATACCTCGCACGTTATCAACTTTGTTGGAGCTGAACAAAGGCGTGGTAGCGGTTGGGGTCGCGGACATGTTAAGCCGTTGCCGCTGAATAATGAAGAAGTCGAGCGGATCTTTAAACAGACTAGTGAACAAGAGCCAGTCGTGAAAATCGACATGGCTGCTGGAGACAAGATTCTGGTACTTTCAGGACCATTTAAAGACTTTGAAGGTGAAGTTGTTGAAGTTAGTCCCGAGC
The DNA here is from genome assembly GCA_019242465.1 of Chroococcidiopsidaceae cyanobacterium CP_BM_RX_35. The sequence goes on from JAFAVL010000382.1 coordinate 21,424, forward strand.
GGAGTAAACTTAAAGCCTTACTCTCAATTTTTGGTCGAGACACGCCAGT
>JAFAVL010000389.1 GCA_019242465.1 Chroococcidiopsidaceae cyanobacterium CP_BM_RX_35
TCGACGATTTCACTTGCTTTGTCCTGGTCAAGCAGAGACTGATCCAGCTCGGAATCTACACGAGAGAATTTTACTTCTGGATATTCCCGCTCTAGAAATGTAATGAAGTGAGTGTCGATGAAGGAGTCCATAAACAGGACTTCTAAGCCCTGGTTTTTATGCAATTCTACGTATGCTGCTTGTACCGCTTCATCGGTGCAGTAAAAAACTCGGTTTTCGTGGCGGGTTTTGTTGCGTTCTAAGTACTCCTTGAGGGTAGTGTAAGCAGGGATGGATGAGGCGTCAGGAGTGCTAGATGCTGGGGGAGGTGTGACATCTTCCCACGCGTCACCCTCTTGGGACTGTACTTGTACAGGAGGTGTGGTGTCGGAGGCAGAGTTGCGTCCCTGTGCCTCAGCGCTGCTACTCTGTTGTTCCCCTGACTGGTAGGTAGTACGGAAGATGACAATATCTTCGACTTGCTTTTTAAATTTGTCGTCGTTGAGGGAGCCAAATTTGACGAAAGTCCCAATGTCTTGCCAGCACTTGATGTACTCAGAGCGGTTGTCTCGATAGAGTTCTTTCAGACGATCGCCCACTTTCCGAGCAATGTAGTCGGCTATTTTCCGCACCGTGCGATCTGTTTGTAAGGCACTGCGGGAGACATTGAGGGGAATATCAGTGCTATCAATTACACCGCGCATCGGCAATAGAAATTTCGGAATAATTTCTTCGCAGTGTTCGCTCACAAAGACTTGATTGCAAAACAGCTTGATTTGCCCTTGGGTGACATCAACGTCTGGTTTCAGCTTTGGAAAGTAGAGAATTCCGTTGAGGATGAAGGGATAGTCTGTATTGAGGTGTACCCACAGCAAGGGCTCTTCCTGGAAAGGATAGAGATAGCGGTAAAACTCTAGATAGTCTTCCTTGGTCAAGCTACTGGGAGACTCCCGCCACGTTGCCTTTTGCCGATTGATGACCTCGCCGTCTAGTTTAATTGGCACTGGTAAAAAATCGCAGTAGGTTTTGACCAACTGCCGAATCCGTGATGGTTCCAAATATTCCAGCTCTTCTTCCTGAAGAGTGAGGGTAATGGTGGTGCCACGCTCTTGGCGTGATGAATCTTCTAGGCGGAATTCTGGGGAACCGTCGCAAGTCCAATGAACAGCCTGTGCCTCTGCTTGATAAGAGAGAGTATCTATCTCAACCTGTTGCGCCACCATGAATGAAGAGTAGAAGCCAAGACCAAAATGACCAATGATTGGCTGATCGGCTTTGCCTTGGTATTTCTGAATAAATTCTTCAGCACTGGAGAAGGCTACTTGGTTAATATATTTCTTGACTTCCTCTGCTATCATGCCAATACCATTGTCGGTAATGGAGAGAGTCTTAGCATCTTTGTTGATTGCCAGCTTGATTTCTGGTTCGCCGATATCTCCTGCGTACTCTCCAGAGCGAGATACCATTTTGAGCTTCTGGATGGCATCCACAGCATTGGATATCAGTTCCCGCAAGAAGACCTCGTGGTCTGAGTAGAGCGACTTCTTGATAATCGGGAAAATGTTTTCAGTATGTATGCTGATTGTTCCTTGTTCCAGCACAGTCATGGCACCTAAATCCCTTAGTTGTAAAGTCTTAAATAATGATCTTGCGCGATCACTCTGGTTCTGAGTAGGGGTTGGATCACCCAAGCTCTACAGGGATTTCCGTACCATACTGCTATATGCAGTAGTCAGGGAATTGGCAGTTAGGGAACCCTGCGGATAATTTCTACGTCCCAGACGAAGGCATCTCCTGTAAAAGGTAGGCAACGCAAGTCGAATTCCAAAATTTATTTCGTTAGGGGGATTTCGCATTGACTTAACTTCAGTAACTTTGGGGACAGTTAACTAAAAACAACCCAATTTGAAAACTAATTTGAGACACATTAAGCCAATTCCTTGCTTTTGGTTATACAATTCTCTGGTTGTTCGCATCCTCGCTTAGGAGGCTTAACCTTCTTTGTCTTCATCATCTCATTAAAATTGTTTGGCTTAAGTAAAATATCTGTAAAGTATGAGCCCAAACACTAGGCATCCTTCACGAATGTTAATATATTGGCGAAAGCTCAAAAGCGAATCCAAATGGGGGGCTAACTGAAGATGAGAAGAATCAATATATTAAACATTTGGATTGATAATCTGTCAAAAGCGGAATCATTAGAACAAATAACGCATGGCGTTGTTTTTACGCCTAATGTCGATCACCTCATAAAACTTCAAAGCGACCGAGAATTTTTCCAAACGTACAGTATTGCAGATTACAAGCTATGTGATAGTCAAATACTAGTTTATGCGTCTCGATTTTTGGGAACGCCCATCAAGGAAAAGCTCTCAGGTTCCGATTTCTTCCCTGCCTTCTATACTTATCACAGCAACAACGAGAACATCAGAATCTTCCTGCTGGGAGGAGAGCGAGGAGTAGCGAGTAAGGCCCAGTACAGAATAAATCGTAAAGTTGGTAGGAATATTGTTATAGGTTCACACTCTCCGTCTTTTGGATTTGAAAAGAAAGAAGAAGAGTGTCTGGCAATAGTTGAAATGATTAACAACTCAGGAGCCACCGTTCTGGCAATCGGTGTTGGTGCTCCTAAGCAAGAAAAATGGATATACAAATACAGGCATCTACTACCAAACATCAAAATTTTCTTAGCCATCGGCGCAACAATCAACTTCGAAGCTGGAAATATCAAAAGAGCTCCAAAATGGTTGAGTGATGCTGGTTTAGAATGGTTGTATAGACTACTTGCTGAGCCTAGAAGATTATGGAAAAGGTACTTGATAGAAGGCTTGCCTTTTTTCTGGTTGGTCTGGAAGCAAAAATTTAATTCCCCTGAAGCACCGATAGAGGAGCAGACATATGAGCTATCTTCCCGTAAGACAGTAGCTTTGAATAAAGAGTAAAAAGTAAGGGAAACTATCCCTTACTTTCACGATGTTATCCCTCTTTAATCACATCTCGTTCCGTTCGCACCCACTTAGATTGTCGGCGAACTAGAAAAGCTAAGTAGAGGGGAACCTTCCATAGAACGTACATAGGAATTCCCAAAAGAGCCGATAGTGGTAACTTAGCACGACCAAATTTAGCCCAAGCTCCAAAGATAGAGAGCAAAATCAGCGTTCCTTCGACTCCTAACAATGCCGCTGGCAACCATCCTACTCCTAGTATCCCAGCTAACAACGCTACTGCCATAGCAGCTAACCACATCATAAATAGCAGTGATAATGGCGGTACAAATAAGTCCAGCGCTAAGGCAAAAAGAGCGAAACGTTTTTGCTGCAGGGCAGCTTTAATTAACCGGGGCACTTGTGCTAACAAGGTTTGTAAATGACCATGTTCCCAGCGCGTCCTTTGACTCTTAGCGGCATGTTGTTGTTGCGGCAGTACCCCTGTTACTCTCGCCTCTATGCACAACAGTGGAGCAAATCCAGCTATAGCTAGATCTAAACCGAGTTGCATATCCTCGACAATGTTACCGCTAGCAAAAGACACAGCCTCAATTGCTGACCAAGGGAAAGCCATCCCTGTGCCTGTCAGCAGACAGGGTAGTCCCAATCGGTTTAGCCCTTGAGGACGAACCAGGTTCTTGACCAAAAATGCTAACGCCGATACTGCTTCCTTCGGCTCTGGATGAGCTGAGGGGGTCAGCAGATAAGTTGCCTGAACTGGGCGACCTGTAGTAAGTGCCAAACAGGCAAGTTGATCAACTGTACCTGGATGAACTATCGAGTCAGCGTCGATTAGCAATACCACACTGGGTGGAGCTTGAGCAAGAAACTTTAGACCGTAGTCTAAAGCATATCCTTTGCCTCTGCGTTCGGGTTCCTGCCGTTCAATTACCTCGACGCCAACAGCACGGGCGATAGATGCCGTTTCATCGTCACAATTATCGGCGATGACCAGAAGTCTGTCTTGGTCTTTCAGCTGCGGCAGTAATTTCTCTAAAGTTGCTTTCAGGATTGGTGCTTCATTATGAGCTGGAATTAAAATGTTAACTTTGGGACGGGGTAATTCCAGCTGTAATCTCTGCCGGGGGGGGAAGAGTGCTGCTGTGCACTCAATCCACAGGATAGATATGGGTACGAGCAGCAAGAGCGCGATCGCCGTCAGGAAATCAATCAAGCTGGATGCCAACCAATCAGCGATCATCGTCGGCTTCCTTCATTGCCGCCAGTACAGACGGCTTGTTGGATGCATTTGGTTTACTTTCTGTTGTGGGACTGAGCTGATACTCTTGCTCATAGTAGGGGTTAGGGCGACCGCTCGCAGGTTGTCTGGTTTCCCTGATGTGGTTAGCAACCACGCCTAAAACTGGTATGTGCAGGGAGTTCAGTCTGTCTAGCGCCTGCCTCACCAAAGAGCGTTCGGTCTTACCCACTGCTACAACCATTAAGATGCCATCGGTGTTGGCAGCTAGGAAATTGGCGTCTGTTGGTCCCAGATATGGTGTGTCATAAATTACCATATCAAATGCTGCTTCAAATTCTGACATCAAATTCTTCATCTGAGTACATGCCAGCATCTTGATAGATTCCGAGCGGGGTTTACCAGAGGTGAGGATAAATAGTTTTTCATCCAGGGGCGAACGACGAATAACCTCTTTGGGATTGATATTCTCGCTCAAAAGGTCGCTTAGTCCTTCCTCTTGAGGTAGATCTAACTTGTTGTGAATATTGGGCAAACGGAAGTTTGCATCTACCAATAAGACTCGTTGACCTAGAGCTGCTGCTGTTTGAGCCAGGTGCAAAGCGACTGTAGTCTTACCATCCCCAGGCGCTGCTGAACTCACGACCAATGAACTCACTGGTGGAGCAGCAGCCAGAAACCTGATACTGGCATAGAGAGAGGTGAAAGCTTCAACAAATAGAGTTGCCTCAGTTTGTTCAGCTTCAGTCTCTTCAATTGAATTGACAAATGCTGAAGATTTGAGAATTCGTCTAATGTCCGGCTCGAATGGTATCACTCCCAGCAACGTCAGCTCTAGCCCTTCTTGAATATCTTCGCTGGTATAGAAGATATTGCGGCGTTTCTCTTTCAGGACAGCAGCTCCTAATCCCAACAATAGACCTGCAATGATTCCCATCAAGATCTGTTTCGTTGTCTTACTGGGAACTGGGATGGGATTGCCATTAGTATCGCGCGGTATTCCTGGTGCAGAAACAACATCCCAAGGTTCTTCTTTCTGAGCATCATCAACTCGCAGGGTAGCTCGTTGGATCAGGAGTTGGTTAAGTGTCTTGGTTGCAATATCTAGCCGTCCTTCTAAATCGCTAAATCGGCGCAGAATTGCTGGGAACTGCTTGACTTTTTTCTGGAGCGCAATTTCTCTTTGGCTTAGGATCTGGTCGCGTACCTGTAGCACCTGTAGTTGGTTGCGAACACTAACTGCCTGACCAATAAGTGACTGGCGTAAAGTACCTTGATAAGTTTGTACCTGAGGATCTTTTAACGTAGTTCCGGCTATCTTTTGTCCTTCCTGATTAAGGAGGGCCGTGATATTCCGCCGTTGCTCTAGCAGGGTTTGAATGACTGGGCTATCACTATTAAACCGAGCCGATTCAATGGCGATCTGACTTTCTAGTTTTTTCTCTTGTTGAATCAGATCTTGATAGACCGGATTTTGGCTCAGACTAGATGCTTGAATCACTTCATCAGGTGATAACTGCAGTTGCCTTTGCAGGTTGCGATACAGCGTACTCTGCTCCTGAAGTTCCCTTTCAGTATCTTTTTTCGCTGTTGCTACTGCGTTAGCTTGTGAGACTAACTGTGAACCATCTGTTGTAGGGTTGTTCAGACCATACAGCTGTTGCAGTGATTGGATCTTACCCTCCAAGTCGTTGACTTGAACCTGCATTCCAGGGATTTGGTCTTCGATGAAGCGAACGCCTTGACCAATATGATTCTTCCGGTCCTCAAGACTATAGGCTAAGTAACCCTTAGCAAGTTGTTCCAAGACGTATTGGACCTTCGCTGGGTCTTCACCCTTGTAACTGACTTCTATGAGTTTAGTTGGGTTGAGAGGGTCTGGAGCCAGACGCTGAACTATCACATCCTTGGTGAGCGATTCGTAGCTAACATCTGGATACCGAGCCTGGATCTGCTTGGCAATTCCAGCCAGAAGCCCTGGACTCTGTAAAACCTCAAGTAGAGTTGGGTAATCTACCTCGCTATTTGCGCTATTTGTTGGCGGTGCTCCTCCATTACGAGCAAGTACAGAAGGATCGTTGTACTTTCCTTCACTCGTTATCGGCTCGATCTGAAGGCGAAAGTCGCCTTGATAAATTCGGGTATGATTCCAATTGAGGAACAGCACGTTCCCCACAGATACGACAGTAGCTATGCCTGCGATCAAAAGAGCATTACGTTGAATCGTCCTCCATAATGGACGCAGATTTAGTCCTGCTTTCTTGGGTTCGTAGAGTTCATCCTCTATTTCTGACTCTGCATACTTACCGCGCTTTCTCTGTGATAGGGACTGAACGCTTTGTTCAGGATTCATTTTGACCTCTATGTTAAGTTGTTTGGCTTGTGTCTCAAGAACATCCTGAATCGCAGAATTTTAAAAATTTATTTGTTAAAGCTTGGCGACCTATTAGTCTGCACTTATTTACACACTCTATAACAATAGGCGCTCTAGCTGTAAGTGACCTGTTTAAATATTTAAACCTGCCCCCAGATAGGTTTTAACTTAACTTCAGCTCGGTCGTCAAGCTGAGGAAGATAAAGATTTCATCAAGTAAGGCAGCAGATGAGGTGGTTTTAACCTGAACGCGCAGTGTTAGAGATAATGAGATGCGAGGGGATAGTTCTCAGCGTCTGCACCTTATACTATCTCTCTAATTGCTAAGTAGTCTAGATTTTGCCAAAAAAGTTCGGGGAACTACTGCTAGAGGAGGAATTGATGAAATCTTCATACTTTTGGACTTGACAGTTTATCGGTAGTTGGGGTAGAATTTGCGGATGCAAATAAGCCAAGCTAGCCTAAGTTCTGCTTAAAGGCGATTTTTTTGTTTCTGGGATTTTATCCTTAGCAAATCAATGTCATACTTTAGGGACTTGAAGCTTTTATGGGTATAGACCTGCCCAACTCACTTTTACCTGTACCTTCTAGTCTCTTGCAAGTTACAGAGAGCCCGCCAGCCAACGGCAGCGCTTTTAGTCAACCACTCCTCTTTTCTTTGGTGATTCCCACCTATAACGAAAGCGCAAATATCCAGCGGATTGTCCAGATATTGAGCCAGTTATTGGATGAGTCTATTCCTGGCAAGTATGAGCTACTTGTGGTTGATGATGATAGTCCTGACCAGACTTGGGCGATCGCTCAATCTCTCATGGGTGAGTACCCCCAATTACGAGTGATGCGTCGCCAGCAAGAACGGGGACTGTCCTCAGCAGTTGTCAGAGGATGGCAGGCGTCGCGGGGGGAAGTTTTGGGAGTAATTGACGGTGACTTGCAGCATCCACCACAGGTGTTGCTGCAACTGTTCAAGGCAATTGAGCAAGGTGCAGATTTGGCAGTAGCAAGTCGTCATGTGGAAGGAGGCGGAGTCAGTAGCTGGAGCGCGATGCGACGATTTTTATCTCGTGGAGCCCAGCTAGTCGGGTTGGTTATGCTACCAGGAGTAGTAGGGCGGGTTTCGGACCCAATGAGTGGTTACTTTCTCGTGCGTCGCCGCAGCTTAGTTGGGCGGACACTACATCCTCAAGGTTACAAAATTCTCATAGAGGTACTAGCTAGAGGTGCCATATCACAGGTGGCTGAAGTTGGGTATGTATTTCAAGAGCGCCAGGCAGGCGAGAGCAAGGTCACTTGGAAGCAGTATGTAGATTATCTCCAGCACCTACTCAGCTTGCGCCTATCCTTGGGGCATACTAAGCGCTTCATTCAGTTTGGGCTGGTGGGTCTAACCGGGGTGTTTGTTGATATGGCAGTGCTTTACTTGCTAAGCGATCCGACGACGCTGCATCTACCCCTAACTCGGAGTAAGATAGTTTCTGGGGAACTGGCTATTATCAACAACTTTTTGTGGAATGACCGTTGGACTTTTGGTGACGTTGCCGCTGGGCAACAGGGATGGCGTCAGCGGTGTAAGCGGTTCTTAAAATTCAACATGATCTGCCTGGCTGGGTTGATGCTGAATGTGCTGGTGCTGAATTTGATCTTCAATTTCGTCATTCACAATCGTTACATAGCAAACCTAATTGCGATCGCAGTTGCTACTGTTTGGAATTTCTGGGTTAACCTGAAACTTAGTTGGCGAGTGACGCAAGTGAAATGAAGCTGATGATTTAGAGTATAATTGTCTATCTTTATAGATGTCGCAGTCTTCATATGCGTGTTCTACTCTTAGCTGATGACTGTAATCCTGACTGGCCTTCTCTGCCAGTAGTTGCTTACAAGTTTGCTCGAGCAATTGCCAATTATGTTGATGCTGTTGTTGTTACCCAAATCAGGAATAAGCCAAACATTGACCGGGATGGTTTAGGGAACGCTGAAGTAGTTTACTTAGATACAGAAAGAGTAGCGGCTCCCCTTTACAAGCTTGGATGGATTCTTAGCGGTGGAAAAGATGTAGGCATGACATTGCAAAGGGCAATGGGTTATCCGAGCTACTTAGTTTTTGAGGGGTATGCCTGGAGACGCTTTAAGCAGGATTTATACCGAGGGAAATTTGATTTAGTTCATCGAATCACCCCCATGTCTCCAACCCAGCCTAGCCCGATTGCCAAGTTGTCTCCAATACCCTTTGTATTGGGTCCCCTTAACGGTAACCTACCATGGCCTAAGCAGTTTCAAGCTGAACAAAAGCGAGAGCGGGAATGGCTAAGCAATTTCCGAAGTGCTTACAAATGGCTACCTTACTATCGCTCTACCTATAGAGACTCTGCCTGTATCCTTGCTGCTTTTGAACACACTATTGCTGATCTGCCAGATTCAACCAAATCAAAGACAATCAACTATCCAGAGGTGGGAATCGATCCAGAGCTATTTAGCTGTCCCAACCGTCACATTCGTGAGCAAATGACTGTCTTATTTGTTGGTAGACTAGTTCCCTACAAATTACCAGAGGTTGTGATTCATGCCTTTGCTACTAGCCCTCTGTTGAAGCGGCATCAACTACTGGTTGTTGGAGAAGGTCCAGAACGTCCTAGGCTTGAGAGTATCATTACAGAATATGGTTTGGCTGAATATGTAAAACTTACTGGCAAAATCAGCCAGGTTGAAGTAGGACAGCTGATGCGCCAGGCAGAAATTTTTGCTTTTCCTTCTATTCGAGAACTGGGAGCTGGAGTAGTTGTTGAAGCTATGGCCTGCGGTATGACTTGTATTGTCGTAGATTATGGAGGTCCTGCTTCTCTTATTGATTCCAATCGCGGAGTTAAAGTCCCCATGGGGAATAGAGATGCTCTTATAACTTCTTTCCGGGAGGAACTAGAAAAATTAGTAAATGATTCTAATAAAGTAGAGCAGTTAGGAAAAGCCGCATATCTGCATGCTATGGAGTACTACTCCTGGGATGTTAAGGCTCAAAAGATGTTGGAAATTTACAACTGGGTTGCTAATCGCCAAGATATCAAACCTGATTTCTGGAGATCTGAAAAAGATATGACCACAATCTGATGCAGTTGATTAGTCTAAATTGATGTGTTTTAGTTACTCTTTTGATAAAGGGTACCGTGGAATAACTTTTTTATTAAAAAGAATGCATTTAATTATGAAAACCCCCAAGCTTATCGTTAAGCAATCGCTTAGCAAGCATTAACGAATGACTTCAACAGCAAGACAAACTAAATCTTCGACACTAATTGCCTACCTGGTCAATCAGTATCCCAAGGTCAGCCATAGCTTCATTCGGCGAGAAATTGCTGGTCTTGAAGCTGATGGAATCCAAATTGTGCGATTTTCGCTCCGTTCTTGCAGCACTGAACTGGTTGATGAAGCAGACAAAATAGAGTTTCAGAAGACACGGGTAGTTCTAGGCATTGGGATGATAGGCTTACTGCTTAGTTTAATGCGTGTTGTTGTCACTAGACCTAAGCAGTTCCTACAGTCCTTGTGGCTAACACTCAAGCTAGGATGGCGCTCAGACCGAGGAGTTCTGCGTCATTTTGCTTATCTAGCTGAAGCCTGTGTGCTGCTTGGTTGGTTCTCAGATTTGGGTGTAGCTCATGTCCATGCTCACTTTGGTACGAATTCAACTACTGTAGCGATGTTGTGTCAAGAGCTTGGTGGTCCACCCTACAGCTTTACTGTTCATGGTCCTGAGGAATTTGATCGAGTTGGGGCTCTATCCTTAGTAGAAAAAGTTGAACGTGCTGCTTTTGTGGTGACAGTTAGCTTCTATGGTAAAAGCCAGCTTTATCGCTGGTGTAAATGGCAACAGTGGTCAAAAATTCACGCTGTCCATTGTGGTGTAGATGATGGGTTTCTCGCTTTGCCACCTGTCGCTGTACCGACTGTGCCACAGTTAGTCTGTGTTGGTCGGCTCTGCGAAGCAAAGGGTCAATTGCTTTTATTGGAGGCAATGGGTCAGTTGGTAACTGAAGGGTTGCAGTTTAAGCTAGTCCTGGTAGGTGATGGGTCTTTACGAACCGAGATCGAAACCCTAGCGACACGACTTGGTTTGCAAGAGCTGGTTAATATCGTCGGCTGGGCAAGCAATTCTGAAGTACGTCAGCACATTCTCGCTTCCCAAGTCATGGTGTTAGCCAGTTTTGCTGAGGGTTTGCCTGTGGTGATTATGGAGGCGCTAGCATTGGGTCGTCCGGTTATCAGCACGTATGTTGCGGGAATTCCCGAATTAGTGGAACCGGGTGTTTGCGGTTGGCTAGTACCACCTGGCTCAGTCGAAGCTTTAAAACTGGCGATCCGTACAGCACTGGAATCGCCACCAGAAAAGCTGGAAGCGATGGGTCAAGTTGGGGCTTTGCGAGTAGCACAACAGCATGACGCTTCTGTAGAAGCTAGCAAATTAGCGATGTTGTTTCGGTCAACCCTTGGATTGCTACCAAGCCAAGTAGCAAGCAGTCCATTGGTTAAGGGTGTGGATATTGGTTATACGGGCTTTCCTTTATCTAAGACATGATAAACGATATTCAAAAGGTAAATACTTATTGGCAAGAGCTGGATATTATACGGGGATTGGCTGCCGTCCTGATGGTAATGAATCATTTGGGCAATGCGACGCTGACTTCACCCCAGAACAGTGGCATATCAGGAAGTTTAGTCTTTATTGGCAGTTTTGCCCCGGTGCTTTTCTTTTTCGTTACAGGGGTTGGCTACGGTCTGCAATCGCACAAGAAGAAAACGAATCGTTGGTATATAACCCTTAACAAAGTCGTAGTCCTGTTCCTTGCCGATCTGTTGCTGCGCTGGAGCCCAGGAGGATGGCTGGGAATTGATTTTTTTGGGTTTATTGGTCTTTCTAGCTTGGTGCTGGAATTGCTGAGGAATTCAAAATCACCACTAGCCTATTGCCTTGGAGGTTTTGCTACGATTTCTGCAATGCGCTACTTGGTAGGTCCTGTGCTGCGAGTTTCTGAATATGATCGGCAAGCGTGGGGAATACTGGGCTGGATATTTGGCACTTATGCCGCTCCAGGGGTATCTTATCCACTTTCTCCCTGGCTAGCCTATCCACTGGCTGGCTACCTGATTGGTTATGCGGTCGTGCGCTACAGGGTTTTAATAGAAAAATATCGATCGCAAGTTATTTTTGGTTTGCTCATGCTGGGAGCCATTCCCGCGATCGCTGGAGTTATCATAAACAGGCATGGCTCTTCCCTTTTTCGTTGGGGAACTGTGTCTTTTGACTTTTATGTCGTGAGTTTTTCTGTAATATTGGCAAGTTTAGCCTTGTCACTTATAGCTTGTGCAGGGGCTAAGTTAAGGGTGTATCAAAATGCGTTATCGCTGCAAGGTATTGCTTCGTTTGCTGTTGTTCCACTGCACTATTTTCTGATCTACTTGTTGGTCAGCCTCGGGGTGGTGGGTTTAGGATTACTCAGTTTTTGTCTATTACTGGTAGCTGTTTTGATTGTCAGTTTTTTGTTGGCTCACTCTGTAGAGAGCTTTAGTCAGTTGCTGCGGCGAATTCAGCAACAGAGACTTGTCTGGAGTTGTCTAGTGGCAATGTTTTTGTTGGCGCTTGGGACTTTAGTTTTGGCTCCAAATCATGCATTTTTGGTAATGGCTACTAAAACTTGTGGGCAGATTGTGCTGTGTCTGTTGTTTGTGGTTCGTCCACCGATATTCTCTCACTCCTTACTGCGCCGTCATATACATTGACAATGTTAAGGTTTTTAAATATAATTACGCATGTGTAAAATCCGGCTTTAATCATGCTATGTATTACTGCCCAACCAATTTTAATTCATTTAGGTAGTAGTACTGCTATTTATCTTACCTAGGGTGTTTGGGCAGATAATAACAGTTGCTTGAAGCAATATGTTAAATTTTACACGGAAAATCAGGTCGTCATCAGAGGTACCTTTAAAAGTAAAAATTGTTACAAAACAACATTTACAGCAAGTTTAGTTTCATTGTTCGCACTAGGAAAAGCTTATGAGTCTTTTAGGCTCTATCGTCTTCTTTGGCTGGGCTCCAGTCGTTCTTTATCTGTTTAGTCGGCTGCCA
>JAFAVL010000713.1 GCA_019242465.1 Chroococcidiopsidaceae cyanobacterium CP_BM_RX_35
GTAGGGAGCGCCAGATTAAGTACTGAAAGTCATACTGTACCTGTTGCGCCAGCTTCACTACCAGAGCTGTTTTGCCAATCCCACCTATGCCAAATATTGTCACTAAGCGGCAGCGCTCCTGCACAATCCATTGCTGTAGAGTGGCGAGTTCTGCGGTACGGTTATAAAAAATTGAGACATCAATGGCATCTGCCCAGTCTTGGTGCTGACCAGTTGTCATCTCCATATTTGTTAGTTGAGCAACACTTTGGTTCACTTGTTGACATTCTGCTGTAAAAGCATAAAGTGTTTGCGTAGTATGGGCAGCAACGTAAACCCGCTGCTTCAGCACTCTGTGGAGATTGTTTTTAGTAACCTTTTTGCCAAATGCTCGACTGAGGACTTGCCAAAGCTTGGAGCCGGCGTCTCTAATATAACCAACTTGATAGTCAGAGCTTCTGGCCATCTCCGCGTAAGACTTTCCTTCCCAAGATTGCCGAAACACTATTTCCTGCACTTTGTTCAAGTGCCCTTGGTCTATAACACTTTCTACAATCTCTAACGCTTCTTCAATAGTCATTTCTCAGCTGCTGGTGACTTTCAAACATGCTCTTGGTATCATTTGACTTCTCAACAACAGCTTCCATACTCAGCGTTTTCAACTAGATACTCTCTTAAAGTATAAGAAAACTCTAAATCCAGAGCCGTAAAAGTTAAGGATTTAGTGAAGAGCCTAGTGAAACTTCTTATTGAGAAGCAATTTCAAAGATAAATTCCTGGGAGTGTATTTTATAACAAACATATGGAACTTAGAAGTCGGCAAAGATCAGATAAAAATCAGTTTCTTCCTCTTGAGCACGTACCACTCACAGGTATGAAAATACGGGTTTATCCTCTGGAAACAGTTGCAGTAGCTGGGTCTGAGGTTTGATCTGAGGTTTGATCTGAGGTTTACTATATTTACTTTGCTATACGAATGGTTTAGATATTTTATTGTTGGGACAAGGTTCCTCCCAAAATATATTAATTTTGCTTTCCCTTGAAAGCAGTATTAAATTAAGGAGTGAGATTAAAATTTAGAAGTGGGATTAACTGTTAAATACTTTCAAATACTTTGCGTTTTCGTAAAGCTTTGGGAGACATTAAAGCTTATCTAGCTGCTTGAAGCGCTTACTTTAGATAAAAGCGGTGCTGGTGAATGTGGATTAAGCTTCATTAATAATGAGCTTATGAGAGTTGTCTACTCTGTCTCTAATGCTAAATAAGGCTATCACAAAAATTGGATTTACATAAGTCTGCTCATTAATTCAATAATATAGTGTACCCAAAAATCATGACTATAACTGAATTTAAGCAAACTGAATTGGTTTTTTTATCACAAATTCGGTCTAGAAAACCAGACCAGGTGCGTCGATACTTTAATCCTGAAGCTTTAGTTACACTAACTGAATCGGTGCGACAGCATGGAGTTGTGCAACCGTTGCTTGTGCGACCGTTGTCAGGCGAAGTGATGAAATATGAGATAGTAGCAGGAGAACGGCGGCTTCACGCTGCTCAGGCAGCCGGACTGGATAAAGTACCTGTTGTTATACGGAATTTAGACAATACAGAAGCAGTTACCCTAGCCCTAATTGAAAATCTCCATCGTGAAGATCTCAATGCCATTGAAGAAACAGAAAGCATTCTGGCTTTGCTGGCGATAAAGTTGGCTCTGTCGCAAGAAGAAACGGTATCCACGCTGATTAGAATGGCCAAAGAGGCCAAGGGACAAACAGCCCAAAACGTTTTGGACCAATCTAAAATTACTGTCATCACTAGCGTATTTAGCTCGTTAGGTCTGATGAGCTGGGAATCTTTTGTGGCAAGCCGTATACCCCTTCTCAGCTTACCTAAGGACTTGCAGCAAGCTATTCAAACTCGCTCTTTAGATTACACCAAAGCGATCGCACTGTCCCGGCTCAAAGATGATGAAAAACGTTCTATGCTTCTTGAGCAAGTATTGGAACAAAACTGGTCTGTACGCCAGATTCAAGCACAAATCAAACGATTACGCCCTTGCAAAACATCTAGCAGCGATACCAAAATCGCTTCTGAGGGTAGTTACGAAGACAACAACGAAAATGCTGAGGTTAATAGAGCCAAGATTAATCAGATGCTTAAATCTGCTCTAGAAACTGACGTTTCTGGAACGGCACGATTAGGGACCACTCCAGAGTTTGCGCAGACAGCGTTGTTATCGCCTACAGTAGAGCCGGAAGAAAAAATCTCTAATTTAGAGACTGAAAGTCCGTCTAGACACCAGGAGATCTATGTATTGTTAGATGATGAATCATCATATAAACAGATGGATTTATTAGATCAAATGAAAGCAACTTCTAGGAAGTGGTTAGAATTGCTGAGAAGAAGTCAAATGCCCCCTTGCAACACCGCAAAGCAAGAACGATTAGAAGCCATTCTAAATGAGTTAGATAAAATTTTATCAGAAGAACTGTAGCAAGGCAGCTTTAGAGAGTGAAGTCACAAAAATTAGCTGATTCAATTGGTTAGTGAAATGAATACGCCACTTTAAAAGCTGGCTGTGGAGCTAGACAAGAATTTTAGCATACACCGTGCAGACCTACCAACAGAATCTATAGATTGTTAAAAGCATTGTTTCAAGAATTTAAAGAGGCAATCGAGAGAACTCTGTTGGTCAAAAGTCCGATGGCATTGCTGAAGGTATCTAAGACTAACAGCAGAGAATAAGCAGCAGAAAGGGATTAATTGAGTATGACGCAACAGAAGCGAGCGTTGATTACCGGCATCACCGGGCAAGATGGTTCTTACCTGAGTGAATTTTTACTGGCACAAGGCTACGAAGTGCACGGTATGATTCGGCGAACTTCGACGTTCAACACCGACCGGATCGACCATATCTACGAAGACCCGCACAAACAGGGAGTGCGGTTGTTCCTCCACTACGGGGACTTGACCGATGGCACCACAATGCGGCGGATTTTAGAAGCGACTCAGCCAGGAGAAATTTATAACCTGGGAGCGCAATCGCATGTCAGGGTCAGCTTTGACTCGCCAGAATACACGGTGGATACAGTGGGCATGGGCACACTGCGGTTGTTGGAAGCAATTCGTGATTACCAGCAGCGCACCGGGATTGAGGTGCGGTTCTACCAAGCCGGGTCATCGGAAATGTACGGTTTAGTGCAGCAGGTACCACAGCAGGAAACTACACCTTTTTATCCCCGCAGCCCCTACGCTTGTGCCAAGGTTTACTCTCACTGGCAAACCGTGAATTACCGAGAATCATATAATTTATTTGCCTGTAATGGCATTCTGTTTAACCACGAAAGTCCCCGCCGCGGCGAGACGTTTGTGACACGCAAGATTACTAGAGCGGTGGCTCGGATTGTGGCGGGGAAACAGCAAAAGCTGTATCTAGGCAATTTAGATGCCAAGCGCGACTGGGGGTATGCCAAAGACTATGTCAAAGCCATGTGGCTGATGCTGCAGCAAGAGCAGGCAGAAGATTATGTCATCGCCACGGGAGAAACGCACTCGGTGCGGGAATTTCTGGAGCTAGCATTTAGCTATGTAAATCTGGATTGGCAGGAGTATGTGGTGTTCGACCAGCGCTATCTGAGGCCATCTGAGGTGGAATTG
>JAFAVL010000814.1 GCA_019242465.1 Chroococcidiopsidaceae cyanobacterium CP_BM_RX_35
CAAAAATCCCATATGCCCAGTATTCACTGTTAGCAGTGGAATACCACGAGAAGCTACCTGGCGAAAACCAGAGAGGACGGTTCCATCCCCTCCTAGCACCACCGCAAAGCTCATTTCTGAGTCAAAACCAGGTGGTGCCAAATTATCTACTGGAGTATGGCAAACAGGACTTTCAGGACTAGAGTAGCCCAAAATGCCCCCAATGCCTGTTGCCATACAAACATCCCAACCGGCAGTGGTTAGTTTGTCTTTGAGTGTGATAGCGACACGACCTGCTATCGGTTTAACGTCATTATAAATAATGCCAGCTTTGGGCACGCTCAAGTTCCAGATTAAGGCGCTGCTTAGTGTTAGGTTGATCCTGGCACATTTTTGACCCGATTTTCACCCAACATCAGATTACAGCTATAAGGAGACAAGTTGCAGCACTCGCTATGATGTTGAGGAATCAAAAATATAGCTAGTAGTCTCCATCGGGAGACGCGGGCAACGGCTAAAGGAGTTAATCCCTTGAAAGTTTGGGAAATTCAGCCACGAGAAGGATTAAATGCTTTGACCCTGGCAGAGAAACCAGAGCCTCAACCACAACCAGGGCAAGTTCTGCTCAAGATGCGTGCTGCTTCGTTGAATTACCGCGACCTACTAACTGTTAAAGGAGCTTACAGTTCAAAGCAACAGTTGCCTTTGATTCCCTTATCAGATGGTGTTGGTGAAGTTATTGCGGTTGGCGATGGCGTGACACGAGTCGAGGTTGGCGACCGCTTAGCAAGCAGCTTCATGCAAACTTGGGTAGCTGGCGAGTTTTCAGCCGCAAAAGCTAAGTCAGCTTTGGGTGGAGCAATTGATGGGATATTGGCTGAGTATGTGACTCTAAATGAAGATGGGGTTGTTCATCTGCCAAGGCACTTGTCGGATGTAGAAGCAGCAACACTGCCTTGCGCTGCTGTGACTGCATGGCATGCGCTCGTAACTATAGGCAATCTTAAGGCAGGAGATACTGTCTTAATTCAAGGAACAGGGGGAGTGTCAATATTTGCTCTCCAGTTCGCTACTATGATGGGTGCGCGGGTCATTGCGATCTCTAGCAGTGATGAGAAGCTAGAGCGAGCCCGTCAGTTAGGCATGGCAGAAGGTATTAATTACAAAACGCTGCCGGACTGGGAAGAACAAGTCTGGCAGTTGACAGATGGTGTTGGGGTTGACCATGTTGTCGAGGTGGGTGGAGCTGGCACATTGAACAAATCCCTGCGTGCAGTGCGCATGGGTGGTCATATTAGCTTAATTGGTGTGCTGACTGGACTGAAGAGCGACATTAGTACCGTCTCTATCCTGCATAAGAATATTCGAGTTCAGGGAATTTATGTCGGCAGTCGCGAAATGTTTGCAGCGATGAATCGCGCGATCGCTTTGCATGAAATGCGACCTGTGGTTGATCGAGTGTTTCCCTTTGAGCAGGCGTCTGAAGCACTAGCTTATATGGAGAGCGGGTCACATTTTGGCAAAATTTGTTTGCAGTTTTAGTTCATGGTTCATGGTTCATGGCAATCAACAATGAACTATGAACCATGACTGTTGACATCCGCACGCATTGTCGAGGAATGGGGATGAGACTAGATAGCTTCAGAATCGCGACCTTTCTTGCTGCCAGCTCTGACACACTCTTCTACTAGAGGCATGACCCGATCGACATCCTGCCAACCGCGAATTTCTGTGACTTTCTTCTCTAGATTTTTGTAAGTTCGGAAAAATTCGGCAATTTCATCCAGTCGATGCGGTGCTACGTCCTGGAGAGACCTGACTTTAGTGTAGCGCGGGTCTTTGTCGGGGACGCAAAGAATTTTCTCATCGCGATCACCCCCATCAATCATCTCCAACATGCCAATTGGTCGCGCTGCAATGATGCAGCCCGGAAAAGTCGGCTGATCTATTAGTACTATGCCATCTAGCGGATCGCCGTCTTCGGCTAGAGTATTAGGGACAAAACCATAATCGTAAGGGTATTGCACCGAGGAATAAAGCACCCGATCCAGAGCAAAGGCTTGCAGCTCCTTGTCGTATTCGTACTTGTTCTTACTACCGGCAGGGATTTCAATCAGGACGTTAATTAGACCTGGCTTAGGTTGGGCTGGAATGCGGGATAAGTCCACGGAAGGTTCTCCAAAGTGACAGATGCTGGTAGGGGGCGATTTCTCACTCCCTAAAGACGCATTTTAGGCGAAGAGCGTACCTCATGTAGGCACTTCATCAATTCCTAGTGTGCAATCTCTTAACCTTTAGCGCATCACGCTGCGCGTGAGGGCAGTCACCCGTCGAGCATCGGAGAACACGCCTTCACCTTGGATTCTAGGTAAAGAAGGTCTCACCTCGATTTTCACAACATTGGCAGTTTGGATGCAAACCGTTTGCTCTGGTAGATGGAGAATCCACCAAGGTTTTTCTAAGAGGTGTCTAATTTCCTGTTGGAACTCAGCCTCATTCACATCTATATCCACTACTCGGAGGACGTTAAACGACTCTGTTTGACCGTTGACAAAGTGGAATGTCAGTTGTGTCAATTTTTCTTGACTATCCATTGCTAGGGCACCCCTCGTGACATTTGTACTAAAATCTGCTCTTGTTGTTAATTTAGCCGCATCCTAGAGATCACTAGGCTTGGTACAACAAAGGTATAGCACTAGCCCACAACTCCTACAACCAATGCTGAACAACTCCAATAAAACTTTAGAAACAACTGAATCTACCGCAACAGCATCATCACTGAGTCCTGAGCAGTATCAGCGGAAGATGCAGCGGCGGAAGGAAGTGCAGGATGAGCGAGTCGCTCAAGCTGCGCAAACGAAAGGTTTAATTATTATCAACACTGGTAACGGCAAGGGTAAAACCACGGCAGCGTTAGGGATGGTATTGCGCTCACTAGGGCACGGCTATCGGGTCGCAATTGTCCAATTTATTAAGGGTGCTTGGGAACCAGCAGAAAAGGCTATCCTAAGTCGGTTTTCTGACCAGTTGGAATTTCAGGCAATGGGAGAGGGCTTTACTTGGGAAACTCAAGATCGAGAGCGAGATATAAAGAAAGCTCAAGCAGCTTGGGAAACAGCATTAACATTCATTCTCAACCCTGACTTTAAACTGATACTGTTGGATGAGGTTAACATAGCGCTAAAACAGGGCTACTTGAGTGTTGAGCAAGTTTTGGCTGGATTGGAACAAAAACCAGCTGATTCTCACATCATCTTGACTGGCAGAGGTGCACCCACGGCTCTCATTGAGCGGGCTGACTTAGTGACCGAAATGACACTGATCAAACACCCCTTCCGAGAGCAAGGTATCAAGGCGCAGCCAGGGATTGAGTATTGAGCGTTTCCTGCCTTAAAGAAAGCGGGGATGAAAGCGTTCATGGTTCATTGCTATGAACCATGAACGATTCTAACTGGCAATATATTCCTGCACATTCGCCCGGCGGCGACGCAGATGGGCAAGAGCTTGATGCTCCAGCTGGCGGACTCGCTCACGACTCAGGTTAAGCTGCTCTCCGACTTTTGCCAAAGACAACTCGTTGCCATCCTCCAAGCCAAAACGCAAGCTCAAGACTTGCCGCTGTTGAGGCGTTAGCTCTGATAGCAACTCGTCTAGGTCTTGGCGCAGCGACTCCTGCGTCATATAATGCTCTGGTGATGGACCTTCATCTTCTAATAGGTCTTGAAGTTCCGTGTCTTGGTTATCCCCGACGCGGACATCTAACGAAACTGGTTGCCGAGCCATATTTAGATACTCCCGGATTTGAGCTGGTTCAAGCTCCAACTCCTGACCAATCTCAGCTGGTGTGGGGCTACGTCCCAACTTTTGTGCTAGTTCCCGCTGCACCTTCTTAATTTTGTTAAGTTTCTCGGTAATATGAATCGGCAAGCGGATGGTGCGGGCTTGCTGAGCGATCGCTCTGGTAATCGCTTGGCGAATCCACCAATATGCATAGGTTGAGAACTTGTAACCCCGCGTCGGATCAAATTTCTCTACACCGCGCTCCAAGCCCATGGTTCCTTCTTGGATCAAGTCCAAGAATTCCATATTGCGCTTCTGGTACTTCTTGGCAATAGCCACAACCAAGCGCAAGTTAGCCTCGATCATTTTTTGCTTAGAGCGCTGTCCGCGCCGCACAGTTTCGTTTAATTCGGTCTCGCTTACATGAACATGCGTTGCCCACTCTTGTGGAGTTGGTTCGCGATGCAGTTTTTTAGCTAAGACCTCTTTAGCTTCAAGTAGGGGCATCAATTGCTGCACCTGCTTGCCATAGATTATCTCTTGTTCGCGCGTTAGTAGCGGCACACGACCGATCTCACGCAGGTAGGTACGCACCATATCAGCTGTAAACTTAGTGGTGCTGGGTTTTTCAGTTTTGGTGTTAACTGTGGGCATCGTTGCGTCGTCAACTCCGTAGACAGTTCGAATGCTAAATATCTGTTCAGTGGGTAGAGCGGTAATGAGGGACAATCACTCTGTTCTAATAGGACATTAACTAAGCACTAATGCAGTTAGCATCCTACAGAAGATGTAAAGACCTTCGCGCTTATTGGTAATAGCGGTTGACTCACACTTAGCAGTGCTGGAAACAATAGGGTCAACCCAGCTCTCATCTTGTCACACGGCGGTGTAACGTTGACCAGAGAATAATCCAGTACCAGACCAGTAAAAATACGAAGCAGTTATGAGTTTGACTTCATCTATATTATTACGGATTGGGAGACTCGTAAAGAGAAAAGGATCTCAACTGCACTAGCAACCAGTGCAGTAGACTGCCGTTCTCAGGCTTGATATCAACCTGCTATTACATTCACTCTTATATAATGACTCCTTTAGCCCCTAACTAGCTACTGCTAAGTAGCCGGATAACCGAACTGACTAAAGCCCAGTAGTGGTAGGATATTACTAAAAACCAAGATCGGCTTTAGCGAGTTCAGCGGCAACAAATACTTCGTCGTCTGACTTTTCTTCCCAGGCAACATCTCCAATTTCAGTGTAGAAAGTCTCATCATAAGGTCGCGTTCTGACAACCACAGGCATGGGAACCGCGTGACCCAAGATCAGGGCTTGCTGCTTCGAGTCGAGCTTTGCTAAGACAGAGCGGAGACTTTGACCGCCAGAGACACCCGTGAAGATGGCATCAATGTCTTTCTCGTCATTGAGCAAGGCAGTGATCCGGGTTCCCACCTGAGACATGACTTCGTTATCAATTCCTGATGGTCGCTGGTCCACTACTAAGAGCGTGACGAAGTACTTGCGCATCTCACGAGCAATGGTGCCAAAGATGGTTTGGCGGACGGTAGCCGGGTCAAGAAAGCGGTGAGCTTCTTCAATCGTAATGACCAGTGGGCGAGGGCGATCACTCACATTTTTTGTTTGCAAGAATTTCTCCGCTTTGCGGACATAGGACTGGTGAATCCGACGCGAAATGAGATTTGTCGCCAGCATGTAAGACAACATATTTGACTGAGAGCCAAACTCAATCACAACATGCTTTCCGGCATCCAAAGACTCTAGGATTTGCCCCACGTAGTTGTGTGGACAACTGGTCCGCATGTACTTCAACTCATCTAAACGCAGGAGTTTACGCTGCAAGGCCATGATTGAAGACTTATTCCCTCGTTTTTCTTCACAAAAGGAATCAATTTCCTCATTACTCATAGTTAGCAGTTGGGCGATCCAAGACCGACCAAACTCGTTGCGCAGGATAATTGCATTCTCTAAACTAGCTTCCGAAAGATTTAGCTCATTACGCACCAGCATAATGTCTTCAACTTCAATCTGGTCGTAGCCGAGATAAAGTTCCTGGGCATCACGCACACCACGCCGTTTGGTAGAGTCGGGGTCAAGAGTGTAGATTTGTACTTGACCTGGAAACAACTGCCGTAGACCTTTAACTGTGCTAAATTGTTTGCCTTCGCAGGTAGCTTCCCAACCATACTCAGAGTGCATATCAAAAATTAGGTTAACAGCTGCCTGCTTGCGAATAATGCCTGACAGCAGCAACCGAGTCAGAAAAGATTTTCCAGTCCCCGATTTACCAAACACACCGTTGCTGCGTTCTATGAATCGGTCTAAGTCGATGCAGATCGGTACATCCATATCCAGCGGTTGACCAATGGCAAAATTGCGCCGATGAGGGTCATCTTCCCAGCCAAATACCGCCCGAAAATCCCGCACGCTAGCATCATAGACTTGACTAAAGTGACTAGGAATTGTCTTAACTGGCAGCAATTCTATGTTACTGCTGCTTTGCGGTTGAAAAGATGCCAATGAATGCCCATTGAGCTTGCTCGACGCGAGCTTAGGAGCTGCCTCCGGCAGAACGTTAAGGCTAATTCTTTCTAACACCCCGTTGCTCATTTCTTCTGGAGTGAACATTAGCATTGGGGTCAGGTTAACAGTGCCAAAGGTTCCACTTCCAGCTAGCACTTCTCGCAAGAAATCATCATCAGGATTGGGAGGATTAGCGGCTATCCGGGTGCTAGACGTTCCTAGGGCTACATCTGTAAGCATACAGAAGAAACGTGATCGCACCCCCTCTACCACCAAAAACTTTCCCACCCGCATATCTTCTACTGAGACGTCGGGGTGCAATCGCACCTCCAACCCCTGGCTAAGAGAGCCCTGTGTGACTGAGCCTAATGGCTTACCTAGATTCATGCCAAGATTGCGAGCCTTTTGGCCTATCTTAAGCCGATTTTTGTTTTTATACTACAAACTTCTCAAAAGAAAGGCTTTTAACCAAAAAAGCCGCTCTAGGAGCAGAGAATTTTTAGGGGCAGGGGTTACTCAATATTGATTGAATTAGGTGCTGAACTCGTGTAGCTAGATGGTACTAGCGGCTGACGATATTCGGCGTAGAGGCGATCGCGCCAAGTGAAAAACGGTTCATAAACGACATTATCGGCTAATCCTGGTACTCCTTTGCCTCTCAGCGTTGCGGGTAAGTTGAGATAAGGGCTCTCTGGGAACTTGAGCAAAATCGACAAACCTGCCACAGCAAAATCTGCTAGCGTTGGTTGGTCTCCCACCAAATATAGGCTGTCCGCCAAGAGTAGGCAGAGGGCTTCTAAGTCTTGCTTTAGATCGGCTTCTGCCCTCTTAACCACTTCTGGGCTCAAGCCGACACCGAAGCCCAACACTTGCAGTAACTCGCTTGGTACAGCTTCAACTAAAACTTTGACAATATCAGGAGTGGCGGCGGGCAAGAGCGACTTACGGAGGCTCTGATTTTTGCTGAGAGCCCCAAATAACACTTGTCTGCTTTTCGTCCCGATAGATTCATCTGCCCATTCCTCAATCAGCAAGCATAGTCCTCGCTGCTTCGGATCTGTGGGAATCAGCGGTCTATCGGGATATTGCCGATCTAAATATTTAGCAATCTCAGTCGAATCTGCCACAATTCGACTGCCATCTTTCAGAACAGGTACTTGCCGCTGACCAGTTAATCTGAAGACTTCTACCTGTCCAATTCCTGGTGTTACCTCAATTTTGCGATATGCTAGTCCCTTGTAGTCCAGAATTAACCGAACTTTTTCACTGTACTGAGATAGTTCAAATTGGTACAACTCTAACATTTTGCCTCTCCAATTCTCATCTTCATTATCAGCGAATAGTCAAACTCTTAGAATTGTTTTCGGCTAAATTACTGAAAACCACAATGAGAATCCCTCAAACATAAGCCTGAGGGAGAGTAAACAAAAGATTTTAAAGTAGTAAGTGTTCTGTACCTACACTGCACGGCGTGATAGCAAGCCCCATACAAACAGAACGATGAGGGCACCAAGTACTGCAAATACAATTCCGCCGATCGACAGCGCCCCTACAGATGCTGCTGCCGCGCCAGTGCTTCCCGGAAATAGGAGGTTACCGATCCAACCTCCAACTAATGCGCCCACAATTCCTAAGATTGTAGTTGCTATGAATCCTCCACCCTGGTATCCAGGATAGATAGCTTTAGCAATGGCTCCAGCAATTATACCCAAGACTATCCAAGCAATTATTCCCCACATCGCTTCTTATTCCCCTTTACTGTTTTGTTGAATAACTACGTATAACCTATCACCTTGAACTACGCGATCCAATCTGCCGAGGGGAATAATCTAAAGACGTAGAGATGTGAGTGGCAACACTAATTTGAGATTTTGGACTTCGGATTGGAGAATTCTTTCGGGGTATCAAAACTTGCAAATGCCCCTACCCAGAAAGTCTTTTGTTTTCTTAAAGCTTTTAGAACTGTTTGAAAATTAAGTCAAAAGGATCTTGCTTGCCTACTGAGTCAATTTTTGGTAACAATTAAACCTGGCTCAAGACATAAAAATCGCTTGACAGGAGGGTAAATTGTGAAAATTAAACGTCACTCCGCTCTACTCAACGTTCTGCCGGAGGCAGCTCCGGCAGCTTCCCTGAGCAAGCTCAGGAAACTAGCTGTTAACCTGCTGGGAGTAGTAGCGGCTAGCATCCTAATTGGTTTCCCTGCCAGAGCCCAGAATTCGGGAGGAGGCTCTCTCAATCCCCACCCCAGTATTTTTAACGAGGCTCCTTATAAAGGTAGAGAGAACACGCCTTCAAACAATACGACAACTACACCCTCCTCTAATCAGCCGACAACTAGAACCCAGAACAATATAGTGGCTGTTACGGCAGCAAACGGTTCCTTCAAAACCCTAACAATGGCTTTGGCAGCGGCAGGACTAGATAAAACACTAACAGGAAAAGGACCCTTTACCATTTTTGCTCCAACAGACCAGGCGTTCGCCACGCTGCCGCCAGCCACTCTGCAACAGTTGTTGAGACCAGAAAATAAAGACTTGCTGGTCAAGATATTGACGTACCACGTAGTCCCTGGGAAAATCACATCCACTCAATTGAAAACGGGCGAAGTCCAAACAGTAGAAGGCAGCCCGTTGCAGATCAAAGCTAGCCAAGGTGGAGTGATGGTAAATAATGCTGATGTGACCAACGCAGATATAGTAGCCAGCAATGGTGTTATCCATGCAATCAATCAGGTAATGCTGCCGCCCGACCTACAGGGTAGTAGCAGCTCGAATACTCATTAAAAGTGAAATACTACAGAGATTTGTCAACAATACCCTGTAAATCAGTTGCTAGCAGCTATGCCTGGGTTCAAAAAGCTTAACAAGCAGCCGTTGCCGTGGTTCAAGATTGGACTGGCTGGTGTGTTTTTATTCTGTCTAGCCCTGCGGTTTTGGGGACTAAGCCGATTTAACACCTTAGTATTCGATGAAGTTTACTATGCCAAATTTGCCAATAACTATCTGACCCATACCCGCTTTTTTGACGGTCATCCACCTTTTAGTAAATATCTGATTGCTATTGGGATATGGATTGGCGACCATCTTCCCTTTGGAAGAGATTCAATGAATAGTCTGGCTGGCTCTCTCCACTCCACTTGGAGTTATCGCTGGCTCAATGCTCTGACTGGCTCTTTTATTCCTCTAGTCATGGCGGGAATAGCCTATCAGCTGAGTTATCGCAAGAGCTATGCTTTGGTCGCGGCTCTATTAGCGGCAACCGATGGCATATTCTTGGTAGATTCACGTTATGCCTTGAATAACGTCTATCTAGTCATCTTTGGGCTATTGGGGCAATGGTTTTTATTGCGGGCATTGGAGCGTCGGGGGCTAGGTCTTAGGTTTTGGTCAGCTTTCGCTGCAATTCTCCGACGAGGATTACTGCGTCAGCAACTGAGGCGCGGGTTTTGGTCAGCTTTCGCTGCAATTCTCCGACGGGGATTACTGCGTTGGTGGCGCGGACGTGGGCTTTGGCTAACCCTAGCTGGCATTGGATTTGGTGCTGCGGCTTCTGTCAAGTGGAATGGATTAGGATTTTTGCTGGGGGCTTATTTAATTTGGCTAGCGGCTTGGGCACTGCGATTAGTACAGTACCTTCAGCCTAAAGATACTGCCACCAACCCTGAAGCATTACAGAAGAAGACTGCCTTAGCCTACTTAACCCGGCTGAATGTTTGGCACATCCTATTTTATTTAGCGATTATTCCTGGCTTATTTTATTGGGTCGAATGGATTCCTCACATTCAACTTAATCCCCAATTTAATTTTTGGGAAGTGCAGAATCAGATTTTAGCTTACCACGAACGAGTTGGCGATGGTCCAAAGGTGCATCCTTATTGTTCTCATTGGTATACTTGGCCTTTGATGCTGCGACCAGTGGCTTTCTTTTATGCAACAACTCAGAGGCTCACAGATCCATTGCCAGTAATGGGACCGCCTCTACCTGGAATGGACGGGAAAGTCGTTTATGATGTCCACGACATCGGAAATCCCTTTTTGTGGTGGTTTTCAACAGTCGCAATCTTACGGCTATTGTGGATGCTGACGCATCAAATTTGGCTCTGGATACTTGCCTTTCGTTTTGATGTTTCAACGATAAGAATTGGTTGGCAACCTTTTCAAAGCCAGATTGCCCTCTATCTGGTTCTCAACTGGATTACCAACTTGCTGCCTTGGGTAAAGGTGACTCGCTGTACATTCCTGTACCACTACATGGAATCTTATGTATTTGCGGTGTTAGCGTTTGCTTGGCTAGTTGACCATTGGCTTTCCAGTTATCGGCGCGATCTCCGAGCCCTAGGCGTCACCCTAGTTTTTATCATCCTGCTAGCTTTTATCTACTGGATGCCCATCTACTTGGGTCTTCCCTTGACCCCAGAAGGATATCATGCAAGGCTGCCACGCTTTGACATCTATCTGTTGCCTCCTTGGCTCAGCCAACGGTTACCTAGTTGGGTAAACGAGTGGTTGATCAACTGGATCTAGCACCGGACAAACAGAGCGCGATAGACAGGTTCCCCCTGTGCCAAGGTGGACTTTTCCCGTTCAGTTGGTAATGGTAGAAGACTTTCTCTTAGCCATGCTTGTCCTCCCTGTCTTTGAAAAGCGGGGTGAGCAGCAAAGCGATCGCACATTTCCACAGCTAGCACCTCAATATCTGACTGGAGGAACACAACGCCTCCAACTGCTAGGTAAGTCGCTAATTCTGCCACTAATTCCGGTTGCACTAATCGGCGTTTGGCATGTCGATGTTTGAACCAAGGATCGGGGAACTGGATTGTGACTCGCTGTAGGGCACCCGGTGGATAACTTCCCAAAAGCGAATGCAACGAGTTATTCACATTACAAAATAGGTAGTGGAGATTGGTCAGCATTAACTGATCCCGCCGTGCTATTGCCTCTTGCACCAGAGGTTCGCGTATTTCCAATCCCAGGAAATTCCACTCAGGTTCTAGTTGAGCCATTTTTAATAAAAAGTGCCCTTTACCGCAGCCAATATCTAAATGCAACGGTTGTGTCAAGTTGCTATAGATATCTTCCCAACCCAGTGGGTTGACCGGGGTTTGATACTTCTGTGATAGTGGGTTGACGTGTTGACGGACTCGGACGGCTGCCAAAGTGACTTCAATATAGGGATTTAAGGGGATAACTAGGTCAAATTTTAGAATCAGACCATAGTACTTCCGATCCTATAGCAGTCCTACTTCTATTTGTGAACAGTATTTTTGTTAACGAACCACAGAGGAGCCAGCGCTGCAGGAGGGTTTCCCTCCGTAGGCGACTGGCGTACACAGAGGCACAGAGAGGACGGTCTTGAACTCGTTTAGGATTGCTATAGCAGTCATTTAGGCTCAAAAGTCATGTTTACAGGACTAGTTCAGGCATTAGGAACGATTCGACCGCTAGGGAGCCATACTTATCAAATCACCTGTATGAGTGAGACAGCGGCCTCGATCTTGCATGACCTTGCCGTTGGCGACAGTGTAGCAGTTGATGGTGTTTGCCTGACAGTGATGGAGGTGTTGCCCCAAGGGTTTACTGCTGCCGCTTCGCCAGAAACGCTCCGCCGTACCACCCTAGGGCAGCGGCAATTAGATCGTGGCTTTGTTAACCTAGAAGCCTCACTGCGGGTTGGTAGCAAGCTCGGCGGTCATTTTGTTATGGGTCATGTTGATGGACTCGGTTGCTTGCAGACAGTGGAGCAAACAGCGACTTCTTGGGAAATGAGTTTTACCACAACTGATGCGATCACCCGCTATATCGTCCCCAAGGGCAGTATTGCTGTTAATGGCGTGAGTTTAACAATAGCTGATTGCAACTTAGAGGGAGGCTGGTTTAAGGTAGCGGTGATTCCCCTCACCTATGCCGAGACCAACCTCCGCGACCTCAGATCAGGTAGCTGGGTAAATTTAGAAGGCGATATTCTAGGTAAGTACGTAGAAAAGTTGCTTAATAGCCCTAGCAATGGTTCAGCTGAGCTGACACCAGCATTCTTAGCAGAACATGGCTATTTATAATTTTCCCTCATCAGCGCGACCAGCAAGTTGGTTGCTGGTCATATTCAAACCCTCTACTAGCCGCCCTTAACTGTTGGCTTGAGGACTTGAGCCGTTTGTTTAGGTGCCTGGGCTGTACGCAACGTATTCACTAACTGAGCCATAGCGTACTCCAACTGAGTACCAGAGTCGATAGCAACCCAGCCTGCGGGAGTCATTTGGCGGATTTCAAAGTGGAGGTGAGGACCAGTAGACATGCCAGTGCTACCAACACGCCCAATCACTGCTCCCTGCTGAACCCATTGACCAGGTTGAACAAAGATTTGTGAGAGGTGTCCGTACAAGGTTTGTTCAACGGGTTTTTGGTGTTCGAGAACAACAGCTAAGCCGTAACCGCCCATGTAGTCAGCAACCACCACATTACCTGCATAAGCTGCCAGTACTGGCGTACCCAAGGGTGCGCCTAAGTCGGTACCGGAGTGGAAGCTGTTGCTGCCCGTAATTGGAGAAATTCGCCAGCCAAAAATTGAAGTAATCGGGGCGGGAATACTGAGCGGAAACTGTAGCCCTGTATTAGCATTATCTGGTTGTCCGTTTGGTGGCGGGAATTGCTGGTATCCCAACATGGCACTACGGGGTGGCAAAGTTACAGATCCTGGCAAAGACATGTCGCCTATGTCACTCAAAGCCATCAGATGAGCTGCATTCGGCTGCTGCTGAGTAGCGCTAAATCCGCTAGAACTGACACTAATGGGACCGATCGGGACTGGAGGGAGCCCAGTTGCAGCAACGTTTTCATTCCTGCCCGTCCATCTAGGCGGTTGAGCCTCAGAATTAGCAATGCTATTTTCTTCTGAGCGTCTAGCTGTATAGCGGGGTACTGCCCTACTTGCTGTCTCTGGGGGTGAAGAGAAGCGCGGTACTGCCGCCGCACCGCAAAGACTACCAGACAGCCCTTGCCCTGGGCGCAAAACAGCTTTACAGCCAGTTGAACGTTCCATTAGTACAACTTGACTTGGAGCTTGATAGGCACTAGTAGCGCCAACACTGTAGTTAGTGGGGTCAATATAAGCGCTATCGGAAGCCGTAGTAGGATTGGTGACAGTTTTTTCTGGAGGTTGGGTATGTTGACCCTGGATTGGGCGATTGGTGGGTTTGGGGAGCGTGGTAACAGTACCGACTCGATCAATTGATGGGGTTGTTGGACTGGAAACCTGTGGTTGTATTCTTTCCAGTCGGACTGGCACTGGGGAAACAATTGCCGTTGTAGGTTGAGAATTTTCAGGAACAAATTTTGTTGGAGCTGCTGTTGGGAACCTCGCATCTTTAGTGATGGGCACGATAATTGTGCTTGATGAGGTACCAGTCTGAGCTAAAACCAGGCCGCTACTGAGGATACCCAGACCGCCTACACAACTCAGGCTTTGGACTATTAAGGATCGAGAAGCGTGCGTGACTGACGAGTGGCGTAAGCTTTTATGGGCAGATTCAGTTCGCTGAGTCATTTTTCCTCTTGGTTGTTTTTGATTAGCCAATGAGACGATTAGCCATAGCCCAAACTGATTGTACCTGGCTTCAGGCAAATTTCTTCCACAGGAGAGAGGTTAGCTATTAAACCCGAATCTTAATTGCTCAGGCTAACATTAAATTCGCACATGCTTTTTTGCGCATTCTTAATGTCCATGCATACTTGGCACTGGCAAACTTGGGAAGGATTGCCCTATCTGACTTGCAGCCTCCTATCCCCCTGGTCCCACGGCTTTTTTACCCAGCAGTTTTGGCCCCGCTCCCCATTAGAGCTGGTGCAGGTGTTGCAACCTGATGCTGAGGTTTATCAGCTCAAACAGGTACATGGCAATACTGTCCTCACTCCTTCAGAAATCGGTAGCTCAATAGATGATGATACGTCTGAATTGGGAATGGCAGATGGTTTAGTAACCGAGCGACCATTGCAGGCTGTGTGGGTTGCGAGTGCTGATTGCACCCCAGCGTTGATAGCCGACAGCAAAACTGGACAAGTGGCAGCAGTTCATGCTGGGTGGCGCGGGACAGCAACAAAAATTGTGCCGCAAGCGATCACTCGACTCCAGGCTCAAGGTAGCAGACTCCAGGATCTGCGTGTAGTCTTGGGACCTGCGATCTCGGGTTCAGTCTACCAGGTATCCTTGCAGGTAGCAGCCCAGGTGGGAGCCAGCATTATTCCAGGTGATCCAGACAGCGCTGCTGAATCGATCCTAAACGGTTTGCACCATTTACCCAATTCGCCCCTCCTCAGAGACTCTCAACCAGGTCGAGTCCGACTAGATATCCGTCGGGTGATCGCTCTGCAGCTAGAGCCGTTGGGTATTGGTCCCGACCAAGTTGCGATCGCGCCTCACTGCACCTATCAAGACCGACGGTTCTTTTCCTATCGTCGCGACCCAATGAAAAAAGTCCAGTGGTCTGGAATTGTTAGTGCCGAGGTTTAAGCAATACTCTGCACATCAGCAACTAAAAATCGAAACATCCATCCTTGAGAGCTTTTCTCTTGCTTGAGATGGCGGGTAGAGCTGCTTTTTCAGCCGCTGCGACTAAAGCTGCTGCCACCCGAGCGGCAGAAGGTCGTGACAAAGGCCAGATGAGTGGCGACAGCCAACCGCGCAATGTGACTGAGTACGATACACAGGTGCCACAAACTGTTGACTCCACCCGGTAAGTGACTCGTTCTTCCACACCTGGAATTGCTAGCACCCTCACACTTAGCAACTCCCTAGGATTCACCCGCTCCACAAAAATACGGATGGGAATTGGACCTAGGCGTGTCACTGCCTGAAAGATCAGTCCAGGTTTAGGCACCAATCCATAAGGAACATTGGTTCTTGCCAGCACTGGATGCCAGGAAACGTCCTCCAAGTCAACGACCTTCTGCCACAGCTCATCTACAGAGGCAGAACTAATCTCTCGATAAGTTCGCGCTAGATAACAGCCAAACCAGCGTCTTTGACAGTTAGTGATTTTGGATGAGTAGCCTTGCATCTTCTTAATCCTCATGGCTATAGCAGGGCAGGAAATTCGGTGTGGTTAGCAACTATTCTGCTGGGATTTTGTATTTTAACCATAATCTCTTAGCAAGATAGTTAGAAATGGGTTTTCTAGCTCAAGTAGATCTACTAATTCTAATTTGAGAGAAAATAAATCAGGAAATTAATGTTGATATTATGACGACTGCTTCAACTCCTCAAGCCAATCCATCAAAATCTCTCCCTCCAGTTGACGCTAAGGCTAGGGTCAATCAACTGATGCAACAGCTACAAGCCGAAATTTGTCAAGCCTTAGAACAGCTAGATGGCAAAGGCAGATTTCAAGAAGATGCGTGGGAACGTGATGAAGGGGGTGGAGGGCGATCGCGTGTCCTCCGCGATGGAGCCGTATTTGAACAAGCTGGGGTCAATTTCTCTGAGGTCTGGGGCGATCATCTACCACCCTCGATTCTGGCACAACGTCCAGAGGCAACCGGACATAGCTTTTATGCCACAGGTACGTCGCTGGTGTTGCATCCCCGCAATCCATACGTCCCCACTGTTCACCTCAATTATCGCTACTTTGAAGCAGGACCAGTCTGGTGGTTTGGCGGCGGCTCGGATTTGACGCCCTACTATCCTTTTGCTGAAGATGCTGCCCATTTTCATACTTTGCTGAAGCAAGCTTGCGATACTTGCCATCCACATTACTACCCGGTGTTTAAATATTGGTGTGATGAATATTTCTACCTAAAGCATCGCCAAGAAAACCGAGGAGTAGGCGGCATCTTTTTTGACTATCAAGATGGTCAGGGTCAGCTGTATCGGGGACCACATCCTGACGGTCGCGCAGCAGTATACTGTAACGAGGTGGGAACGCTAGAGCCCCGGAGTTGGGAAGAGATTTTCGCCTTTGTCTGTAGCTGTAGCAAGGGGTTTTTACCTGCCTATCTGCCAATTGTGGAACGACGGCGCTCACTAGAGTATGACGATCGCGAACGCCAATTCCAGCTCTATCGTCGAGGTCGATATGTGGAATTCAACCTTGTTTATGACCGGGGCACGATTTTTGGTCTCCAAACCAGTGGGCGCACCGAATCAATTCTGATGTCTTTACCGCCTTTAGTGCGTTGGGAATATGGCTACAAGCCAGAACCCAATACGCCAGAAGCGGAGTTATATGAAGTTTTCTTAAAGCCTCAAGACTGGGCAAATTGGAAGAAGCCAGCATCTTGACGTTTGTGGAAACGAAATGGTCCGAGCATAGCTCCCCACAGAGCTTTGCCTGTTGCAGAGTCGATTCCCTTGTCGTAGCTTAAAAATTCTTCCTCTCGCGCCTCAAAGCCTAGAGAGACTTGTGTAGTTTCACCGCCATAGGTGAAGCAACAACGAGCCCCAGGGGGCAGGGTGGCAGAAAAGTGATAGTGGTTTGGTGATATCTGCTGCTGGGTGACGGTGAGCAGGCAACCTGGTAGCAGCTCGAATTGAGCAGGCGATAGGGTTTCGAGTAAGGCAGGGTTACGACCAGCACCGCGCAAGGCATCTGGCTGTTTCGGCATATAGTACTGTACCTGTAGCGATGCTTCTGAATTGCCTCCCTGTAGCCGCATCAATCGCTGACGATAAGGTCTATCCAGATTGATGACGCTGGCTTATTCGGCGAAGAGGGTGATGCTGTCTTCTGTAAATAAAGGTACTGGTCGTTGCCACAGACGGAGGTGGACGTACCAAGCTGGCTCGGCAGTTGCCTGTTCTTGGTTATCAAATTTACCAGTCAGATAGTGAGCAAGGGCAATAAGCTCTGGAGAGAAGGGCATGTTATGAAGGGAGTAGAAATTCACGCTCATCAGGAACCTCTGAGAGACCTCAGTAAGAGCGAAGCGGCATGGGGAGGGATAGGAGCGTCAAGTTGAGTTAGACGCACTGCACTAGGAGCCTAATTGGACATGTTTCTAGATTACCCTCTCTGGCTAGTGATGGGATGACTATTGATCAGCAACTAATTCGTGCTGACCATAGGACAATACTTCTTGGTAGTTTCTAGCTGTTAACCAAAAGAGGTTCTGTGGCGAAATTTCTCTTCGTAACCGATTTAGACAATACCCTGGTAGGTAATGACCAAGCCTTGGCAGAACTGAACCGCCTACTGAGTCAATACCGCCAAGAACACGGAATAAAGATTATTTATGCTACTGGGCGATCGCCTATTTTGTATCGGCAACTCAAAGCGGAAAAGCAGCTTTTAGAACCCGATGCTCTGATTGCTGCTGTAGGGACAGAAATTTATCTCAGCGGCAATAACACTCCCGATCCTAGCTGGGCGGAAAGACTCTCTCAAAAATGGAATCGTGACTTAGTGGTAGCCGCTAGTGCTCATTTTGCTGACCTCACTCCCCAGCCAGACTCAGAGCAGCGACCTTTTAAGGTCAGTTTTTTCCTGACACAAGCTGCAGCAGCAGAGGTGTTGCCGCAACTGGAGTCCTTATTGCAAAAGCAGGGTTTAGAAACCAAGCTCATCTATAGTACTGGTCAAGATCTCGATATCTTGCCCCGCCATAGTGATAAAGGTGTAGCTATGCAGTTTCTACAACAGCGGTTGGAATTTGACCCTGAGCAAACGGTTGTGTGTGGTGACTCTGGCAACGATATTGCCTTATTCTCGATGGGAGAGGAACGGGGCATTATTGTGGGGAATGCTCAACCAGAGTTGCTCCAGTGGCACAAAGCTCATCCTGCTAGCTATCACTACTTAGCTCAGGCTGCCTGTGCAAGTGGTATTCTGGAGGGCTTAAACCATTTCGGGTTCTTGAGATGATTAGCTATCTCAAAGGCACAATTGCAGGTGTTGTCAAAAGTAGCGGTAATCGCCTCATCCTGACTCTAGAAGTGAACTCTTGCGGCTACGATCTGCAAATCCCAGCACGTCTATCTCAGCAGTTACCAACAACTGGTGAATGGATTCAAGTCTTCACTCATTTGCAAATCCGGGAAGAACAGCCGATCTTGTATGGCTTTGGCTCGGTAGCTGAGCGGGATTTATTTCGCCAGTTGCTGAATGTGAGTGGGATTGGCGCTCAATTAGCGATCGCACTACTAGACACTCTAGAACTACCAGATTTAGTTCAAGCAATCGTCACTACCAACACCCAGCTGCTCATTCAAACCCCTGGGGTAGGTGGCAAAACTGCTGAACGTATTTGCCTAGAACTCAGAAATAAGCTAGCGGATTGGCATCACCCAACAGCGCCTCTAACCTCTGGACCGCCACCAACTATTTTGGAAGATGTACAGATGACCCTGCTAGCGCTGGGGTACAGCGCCAGTGAGGTGTCCCAAGCCCTACAAGCAGTGAGTCAAAATGTGGGCTTAGCTAAGAACGCAAATTCAGAAGATTGGATTCGTCAAGCGATCACTTGGCTTGGTAACCAATGATTTCGAGAGTCATTTACTTGTTGACTTGCAATGGTATACCATTAGCCCCTTTATAATTTCGTCCTCAGTTTTGTTAAGGTACACGGCTTGATCATCTACTGATTCCACCCACTCTGTAGGAATCCAATGATACTGACCATCTGACGAATCAGTTTTAGCTAGCTTGATGTACTTCTCACTATCCAGGTGTTCTACAGTACCAATATGCACGTCAGCCACTTCTTGTCTCTGCCCATTGCCTTTAGCGTAAACTGTCAAGTGTTCTTTAATCCTGGCTACATTCATATGGGCTCTCCAATTGAAAAGGTT
>JAFAVL010000074.1 GCA_019242465.1 Chroococcidiopsidaceae cyanobacterium CP_BM_RX_35
TCGATTCAACAACTGTTCGATGCTTTTCAGCAGTGGGTATTCATCTTTGGAGACAAGGGAAACGGCACGTCCTGAGTTGCCTGCACGCCCGGTACGACCAATACGATGCACGTAGTCTTCAGGAACATTGGGAAGTTCAAAATTCACCACATGGGGAAGCTGGTCGATGTCTAGACCTCTAGATGCTATGTCGGTGGCAACCAGTACCCGAACTTTTCCTTGCTTAAAGTCGTTCAGGGCACGGGTGCGAGCTGCTTGACTTTTGTTGCCGTGAATTGCGGTGGTTTTCAGCCCATCTTTTGCAAGTTGTTCGGCTAGACGGTTGGCACCATGCTTTGTACGGGTGAAGACCAGCACCTGTTTCCAATTGTGGAAGCCGATCATGTAAGACAACAGCTCTCGCTTGCGCTCGCGATCAACGGGATGAATGATCTGTTCTACTTGCTCAGTGGTGGTGTTGCGGGGTGCCACTTCGATCTGGATGGGAGATTTGAGGAAGGTGCTGGCAAGCTGCTGGATAGCTTTAGAGAAGGTGGCGGAAAACATCAGCGTTTGCCGGGAGGGGGGCAGGTGTGCCAGGATTTTGCGGATGTCGTGGATGAAGCCCATGTCTAACATCCGATCGCACTCATCCAGCACCAGGATCTCGATTTGGGAGAGGTCGAGGGTCTTTTGCCCCAGGTGGTCGAGCAATCGACCGGGGGTGGCGACCAGAATATCAACCCCCTGCCGCAGGGCTTGAAGTTGCGGTACAATTCCAACACCGCCATAGATCACTACCGACTTGAGAGATAGGTATTTGCCGTAGGTTTTGACACTATCGCTGACCTGGGCTGCCAGTTCGCGGGTGGGGGTGAGGATGAGGGCGCGGGGGGTGCGATGCCCCTGGCTGGGGTGAGTGGTGCTGAGGCGTTGCAGTAGAGGCAGGGTAAAACCAGCCGTTTTACCCGTGCCAGTTTGGGCACTGGCGAAGATATCTTGTCCCTGCAAAATGGCGGGAATTGCCTGCTGCTGAATGGGGGTTGGTGCGGTGTAGCCCTGATCGGCAACGGCACGCAGCAGGTCGGTCGAAAGACCAAGGGTACGAAATGTCATGGATTTGATTGCTCCTGGTGGTGCCCCTACCCCAAATAAAATGCTGGGACCAGTCTAAGAGCAGTAAGTTTGTGGTTCAGTTGGATGGCTCGAACAAACAAGTTCCAATGCGCCAGCAACAGACCGGAATGGAGTGGCGAACATTCATCCTAACAGTATAAGTACTAAACAGCAGAGTCGGGCTCTGATAACCGCATCCCTCTTAGCGGTAGGAATGGCACTCTCAGCTTGGTCTGGTAAGGTAGGAAAGCTGCGTTGTTACCGCTCGGCTTTCAATGTCTACTACTCCTCCAGCTCCACCGGCTCATCAAAAATCTCAGCTTCGGAGAAAGGACAGGACTGGGGAAGCTGCTTGGGGTTAAGGGGAGTTTCTCTCTCCATCAGGTCCAGACCATCCTGATAGCCTCGCTCGATGGCTTCAGGGAGATAAGGCTTTAGACTGGGGTTATCTGCCAGATGTTCTTTAATTCGCCGTCGCTGCTCTCGGATTGTCCCTGTCCAGGAGCGGGATCGTTCTTCAGGTTGATAGCGCCACTTGAGGAGATGCCCAAGGAGCACTCCCAGACGGTTGCGTAACTCTTGGCGCTGTTGCTTGCCCAACGAATCCAACTCCTCGATCAAGTTTCCAATATCCACTTGGTTCCACTGCCGTGCTTGCAGCAGCTCTATTTGTTGCTGAGTCCAGGCGTAGAAGTCCTGGTCATAAAGTGTTGTGGTTTGCATTGTCTACCTCCCTAAAGGAAACTGTCAGAACTGGATACTCAGGTTGAGGAGGGGGATGTCCTCCTGATATACTATCTACTGCCCTCAACCTCATGAACAACTGGCTGGACATGAACTGTCCTTACTGCTGCTCTACTGCAACGCACTACTGACCTTGGTTATGGTGTGTTTCGGTGCAAGCAGTGCTGCCGCACGTTCAACAAACGCACTAGCGCGCCCTTCAACTTCTTGAAGGTACCCACGGATATTGTATTTCAGGTTCTGCTGTGCCGACTGCGTTACAAGCTGAGCTTTCGTAACATTGTCGAATTCTTTTTAGTGCAAGGTTTTGAGTTTACAGACGAGACGGTGCGGAATTGGGAAGAACGCTTTGCAGCGATTTTTGCTCAACAATTACGAGCGAAACGCAAGGGAAAAGTTGGCAAGATTTGGTGCGTCGATGAACGGGCACCATACGTTAGCTGCCCCATACACTGTTTATGGTATTATTGCTCTCTCAATAATTCAGCAGGGCTGAATTGCTTTATCTCCTTTATCATAGTCTAAAGACCAATTTCAACTAGTTAACTGAGCGCGAATGGCTGCAGCAGAGTTGTTAGACCTCCGCGATATGTAGATAGCATTCTTTCAGAGTTTTTGCAGTTGAATAGCCAGGTGTTTGAGTTGATTCGAGAAAGATGCTCAAAAGTAAGTATGGAACTGAACTAATTCGGTTGGCTATCTATTGACTCGCCTTTTGTAAAAACTCTGCTTGAATCCAACAATTCAAGTCAATTGTTTTAAGCTGTTCGTTGCCTGGAATTTGACTCAGTTCAGCAACATGTAAACTCAGCCAATCTGCGCGAATAGCTATTTCCGAGAAAAAGCGTCCCATTTGAGGGTCATGGCAAGCACTATTCAGAATTCGATGAACAATCCCAGTTTCTAAGTGACTCCATCTGCTGACCAAAGACACTGCAAGTGGATTTGTATCATACCAATATTGAGCAGCAGCCAGCGCTCTCAAGTAAGCAATCACAATCTCTGGATGTTGCTCTGCTAAAGCACGACTCACGACAACTCCATAAAAAGCAGGTAAGTGCTTTGAAGTTTCATCTAACAAATAACGAAATTTGCCTCGATAGCAGGCAATATCATGAAATGGCGCAAAATGAGCATACCCATCAGCTAATGGAGGCGAAAAATCCAAGTGTTCTGTAGGGCTGGGATATTCGAGCGAAGCGAGCTTGACTTGCTCGAGTAGATGAGAGGCATTGAGTGTTCGCATAACCATTCCATGAGCCGAAGAACCAAACGGAACGGCAAGTAACCGTCCTCGCAGATCTTCCAAGCGTTGCAGCTCAGATTGACTTGGTACAATTACAGCGTTGCAAGAGCCATCTGGGTTAATGGAAGTAAAGCTAACGAGTTGAGTTTGCTGATGGCCTTCACCCTGGGATTGTACTGCACTTAGCAACAGTGGGTAATCGCCTAAAACCCCAATATTTAGCTGCCCAGTTTGTAGCCCTGCGACAATCGGTGCTCCTGCTGAGAAGTTACACCAATGAATTTGATACTGAGTTGCGCTGTAACGTCCCTCTTTCGGTAGAAAGTGTTCCAACAAATTGAGGCGCTGAATAATTAATCCGGCCGCCACGCTGGGAATGGTACTGTTTTGCACACCAATAGATAGAGTGAGTGTTTCAGGACGGTTTGGATTAGAGGAACGGATGAAACTCGGCGATCGCAATCTAGTAGATGCAGATTTACTTACGGTCGA
>JAFAVL010000212.1 GCA_019242465.1 Chroococcidiopsidaceae cyanobacterium CP_BM_RX_35
CTGAATTGACTTTAGCGAAAAAATGCTCTTCCAACTCCCCCACTTCAGACAGTTCCCCCGCTTCGGACAGTTCGCGTAAACCATCCGCCAACCATGCCTCTTTTTCCACATCCCGTGAAAAGTCAGACTTATTTGCTGGGTCACGCAGTAAAGGAGTCATCAGGGCAGGCATAAGCTGACCGAGAACAGGGTGTGGGGGATGCGCTTGCCCCCTCCCTGCTCAAGAACAGCTCTCTACTGCTCTACGTGGTGTTCCCTGAAAGACCAATACCCTCGATCTAGTCTGTACAAGTGACACTGGTCCGTAATCTGCTTGATTAAAGACCAGGAAAACCGACATTCACGCAGGTAGCTTCCCCAGTTTTGTTGCAAACTGCGATGAGCCAGTCGCAAGTTATAGGAAGGAATAGCAGTTGAAATGTGATGGGGAATGTGAACGTTGATATCGTGACAGAGAATTTCCACCCATCTTGGGTAGTCACATTGAACTGTGCCAGATAACTGAGCTGTCGCTGCCTGCCAATTGTTAGCAGCATAGAAAGGAATTTCTGGAGCTGTGTGGTGTACTAACGTGAAGGTGCTCATCCAAAAATGGTAGACCAACCAAGGCATTAACCAAAATTTGCAAACTCCCCAGACGCCAGTCGTGAAGACCAAGAAGGGAAACATAAGCGCGGCAAAAACCAGCACAACCGCTACTGACAACCGCACTTTCTCCCGATCTTTAGCCTGAAATTGAGCTAAGTCAAAGTGCAGACATAGCCAGTGGACAATCGATGCAACCCACCAAAAGCGACCACGCAAGGCTTGGTAACCCCACTGCCCTGGTTTACCTATACCAGCATAAAATTCTGGTTGAAAGGGTTGCCAGGCGTTATCCTCATCAAGCTTATTGGTGTGAGTATGGTGGTGATTATGCAAAATGCGCCAACTATGAAACGGGTAAACTAGCGGCAGCATAAACAAATGCCCTACAAGATCGTTTACCCAACGGCGTTTGGCAAATGAGCGATGACCACAGTCATGGGCAATCACAAAAAAACCAGTTAGAGCAGTGCCAGTAAAAACCCACAGAAAGGGCAAGAGAAACCAGGGAACGAAGAATATAGCCACATAGCCCAAGCCAACTATGGAGACAGTAGTCAATACTTTCAACCAAGCCCGGCGACGATCCCGCTGAAAACATTCCCGCGGTAGGGTTTTGAGAATATCTTTGAGATGAAGGTCTGAAATCCGTAGTTCATCCTCTAATTGCTTTCGATTGATTGCTGATGTAGTCATGAATACCTAAAAAAAGAGACGTGCTGCTACTAAGCCATTGTCTCAATGGCTGTTCGCATTGATCTATCGAGGGCGTTCCGGATTATATCAATTGTGGGTACAAAAGTGCGATTTTCCCTGCGTTCATCTATGGGGTAAGATTGCTCCTGACTCCTCACTACTCTTTCAAACTTGCAAATCTTGCAAATACACCTGAGAATTTCATACATATGTAAAGAGATAGCAGCCAGAAACTCAAAGGTCAGCCGGAGTTCCACTCCGGCTGCTGCTTTGAGCAAGCTGAATTGTAGGTCACAGCTGCAAGTGTTTGCGCTCTTTGTCACTTCCAACTGAAGAACCATGAGAAAAGCCGTTGTTGTAGTCCTTTCCACTACCTTAATTCTCTTTGCTAGCTCCAAAGTGGGAGCGCAGTTAGGTGTTTCCCAGGGTCCAACCTTAGTGTTAGTGAAGGGAGACATCCCGAACAAGTCCTCGCCAAGTTGTAGTTTTATTTCTGCCACTCAACTAGCACCAGTGCCACTTGTCAGCCGATTACTCTCAATCCAGCGCGGTGATTCGCCAGAGCAAGTTGGGACAGAAATGGGCTTCTCTCCTGATTACCCCTATTCAAGGAGCTTGATGCACTGGACTTCTACGTTTGAGGGACAATACATTAGGGCGGAAGTTCAGTTCCGCAATCAACAGGCATTTACCCGCACAGTCACGATGGCAACTAATTACAATCAGCCTAATGAGAAACAATGTTTGTGGCAGGTTAGGGCTCTACAAGAAGAATTACAGCAGCCTGCTGGAACACCACCAGGAGCGCTGCCAGCAGCGCCTCTGCCACCTGGGGTGAGACAACCGTAGGTAGGAAATATATGTCCTCACGGGACTACGTTTTTCAAAATAGTCAGCATGACACAGAGCAGATCCGGCTATTGGCCATTGAGGATGAGTTTGACCCTGATTCATGCCGCAGGCTCAGCCAAATTGGTATTGCAGCAGGATGGTCAGCCCTAGAGATTGGCGCTGGTATGGGCTCAATGATGAGTTGGATGGCAGCTCAGGTAGGCGCAAAAGGGAAAGTAGTAGCGGTAGATATTGACACCCGTTTCATTGAAACCACAAACCTATCCAACGTCGAAGTGCAGTGTTTAGACGTTGCTAAAGACAAGCTGAGCACTTCATGCTTCGACGTTTGCCACGCTCGTTACGTATTACTTCACATCTGCGATTGGCAACAGGCGATTGACAACATTTGGCAATCTCTTA
Organism: Chroococcidiopsidaceae cyanobacterium CP_BM_RX_35; assembly: GCA_019242465.1. The sequence goes on from JAFAVL010000212.1 coordinate 2,536, forward strand.
AGCCTGGCGGCTGGCTTGTGATCGAGGAGCCAGATTTTCAGACATCGAAGGCAGTCAATTATTCTGCTAGCGAGTCGGTTAATCGAGTCAACACGGCAATTTTGACGATGTATGAGTCAATGACCATTGACCCCTACTTTGGCAGCCACTTACCTCAAATTTTCCAGCAGCTTGCAGCGGAGGAGATTGCGATCGAAACCTATCTCCCCTTGGCAAACGGCAAGTCGCCCATCTCTCAAATTATGAAAATGTCAGCACAGCATTTAGCAGAGCGCTATGTGGCAACTGGTGTATGCTCAGCTGACGACGTAAAGCAATACATTATGGCAGCAGACGATCCCTTGGCATGGGCATACTACTACACAACAGTCGCTACAATTGGGCGAAAGCCGCAGTAAACTTCTCGTGCCCGCAATTCCCATGCCGCCCAAAATTCCCAACACTACCGTATGGCAGCAAGCTGAGTTGTTGATGCAACCTGCTTTCATCCGCATCATCGATCACATCCGCAAACATCTTGACCAATCTACCTGGAAAGGAACTTACCAGGATGTGCTGATTTGGCCAGATAGGACGACAGATGAAACTAAAGCCATGGTTAATCAACTCTTGCAGCGGATGGAAGCT
>JAFAVL010000349.1 GCA_019242465.1 Chroococcidiopsidaceae cyanobacterium CP_BM_RX_35
GACCCAGAACTCCGCAAGAGTTTGGTAGAACTAAACATGATTCGCAATGTCAAGATTGACAACGGCAATGTCAGTTTTACCCTGGTACTGACCACGCCAGCATGTCCGCTGCGCGAATTTATTGTTGAGGACTGCCAAAGAGCGGTAAAAAAGCTACCAGGCGTGATGGATGTGATGATAGACGTAACGGCTGAGACTCCTCAGCAAAAAGGCTTGCCCGACCGCACAGGCATTGCTGGCGTCAAGAATATCCTAGCAATTTCCAGTGGCAAAGGCGGTGTGGGCAAAAGTACTGTGGCGGTGAATATTGCCGTTGCCCTTGCTCAAGCGGGGGCAAAAGTCGGTCTACTAGATGCTGATATTTATGGTCCCAATGCTCCGACGATGCTGGGACTCTCAGAAGCTCAGATTATGGTGCGACCAGACTCAAAGGGTGAAGTGCTCGAACCCGCTTTCAATCATGGAGTCAAGCTAGTGTCAATGGGCTTTTTGATCGACCGCGACCAGCCAGTTATTTGGCGAGGACCAATGCTTAATGGCGTGATTCGTCAGTTTCTCTATCAAGTCGAGTGGGGAGAACTAGACTATCTGATTGTGGATCTGCCACCAGGGACAGGTGATGCCCAACTGACCATGACTCAAGCAGTGCCGATGGCAGGAGCGGTGATTGTAACGACGCCCCAGACTGTAGCGCTGTTAGATTCCCGTAAGGGTTTGAAAATGTTTCAGCAAATGGGAGTGCCAATTTTGGGCATAGTTGAGAATATGAGCTATTTCATCCCGCCGGATATGCCAGATAAGCAATATGACATTTTTGGCTCTGGCGGCGGCGAAAAAACAGCGGCAGAACTAGATGTGCCATTGCTGGGATGCGTACCGCTAGAGATCTCTCTCCGTCAAGGAGGCGATCGCGGTCTTCCCATCGTCATTGCTGATCCTGATTCGGCATCAGCTAAAGCGTTAAAAGCGATCGCCAGCACTATTGCTGGCAAGGTCTCTGTAGCCGCTCTAACCTAGGGAGATATGCTACAGGCATCGCTAAAAAGCCTCCGCTGGAAGTATTTAATTGCCCCTTGGCAAGAGGTGGATTGGTCACTGTTTGCCTTGAGTGCTGCTGTAATGGTGTTTGGGGGCATCATGATCCGCAGTGCAGAACTGAGCCAGGGACTGAACGACTGGTGGCAGCAATGGCTCTTCGGTTGCTTTGGCTTAGCATTAGCGCTGTTCATTGCCCGCTACCGATATGAGAACCTAATTCAGTGGCACTGGATTATTTACGGTATTACCAACATTAGCCTGGTGGCAGTGATGGTAATGGGAATCCATGCCAAAGGTGCCCAACGATGGATTAGTATCGCTGGCTTCAACTTTCAACCCTCAGAATTTGCCAAACTCGGCGTCATCGTTACCTTAGCAGCACTCTTGCAGTCGCAAACAGCCTCGCAGCTTTCGACTGTTTTAAGAGCCTTGGCAGTGACTGCTGTGCCTTGGGCTTTAGTCTTTCTCCAGCCAGATCTTGGCACGTCACTAGTATTTGGTGCGATCGCCTTAGGGATGCTGTACTGGGGCAATGCTCATCCAGGCTGGTTGGTGCTACTAATTTCTCCGGTTGTCGCAGCAATTTTGTTTAACACCTATTTACCAGCCTGGCTCGGCTGGGCAAGTGCTATGAGTTTAATCGCCTTTAGCACCCTACCTTGGCGTCGAGTCGGGGCTATGGTTGCGATCACCGTAAACTTGGTAGCAGGTGAGTTGGGACAAATCTTCTGGAAATTGTTGAAACCCTATCAGAAAGACCGCCTGATTTTATTTCTTGATCCAGACAAGGACCCGCTCGGCGGCGGTTATCATTTGATTCAGTCTCGCATTGCCATTGGGGCAGGCGGATTGTGGGGACAGGGACTGGGGCACGGAACTCAAACCCAACTTAATTTCATTCCCGAACAGCATACAGATTTCATTTTCTCTGCTGTGGGCGAAGAACTGGGTTTTGTGGGCTGCTTAGCTGTGTTGTGTGTCTTCTGGTTAATTTGTCTGCGCCTGATCGTTGTTGCCCATAATGCCAAAGATAACTTTGGTTCTCTACTGGCGATCGGTGTCTTGTCAATGCTAGTGTTTCAGGTAATTATTAACATTGGCATGACCATTGGTCTCGCCCCTGTTACCGGAATTCCACTGCCTTGGATCAGTTATGGGCGCTCAGCGTTACTGACTAACTTTATTGCGATTGGCATAGTAGAATCTGTGGCAAATCACCGACAGCGCCTGAAATTTTAATGCTTAAATGAGGTAAAAAAATGATGATTCTACCTGGAGCGGCTGTACAGGTGACAAATCCTGACAGTATCTACTACCGCTATGAAGGACTTGTCCAACGGGTCACTGATGGCAAGATAGCCGTGCTATTTGAAGGTGGTAATTGGGATAAGTTAGTCACATTTCGACTCGCGGAATTGGAACTCGTAGAGACAACAGCTGGTCGCAAAAAGAAATAAATGCGTCTTCCCCTACCGCAGTTTGCTACTGGCGATCGCCCCCCCAATCATATTGCGGAGGTTATAGAAACTGCGACGACTGAATTTTTGGCTCAGTGTCTAGACCCAGAAGATCTCAGTTTCCCTGTCATGCCCCCATTTGGCAGCTGGGTCAAGTCTGTAGATGAGGAGTCAGGAAACCAAGTTTATGCTGTGGTTTACCATGCCACAACTCTGCCAATTGATTCCGTCCACCGAGCGCGAGCTTTAGGTTTGTCATTGCAGGACTTGCGAGAGCAACAACCCCAAATTTTTGCCATGCTCAAAACTGAGTTTCGTGCTGCGATTGTCGGATTTAAACCGAGGCAAATGGCTCAAGCTAACGAGGCAGTTTACCAGTATCTTCCACCCCGACCGCCACAAATTCATCAAGCAGTATATCACTGTGAACCGGAAGCCATTATTCACTTTACTGAGCGACTAGATTTCTTAAGGACGCTTCTACAAGTTAATGGTGCGCCACAAGAGGCACTGACAGCAGCAGCCATTCGAGAAGTCTACCAGTTACGGGGTACCGACCGAGAGTGGTTAGTCAGGGCAGGACGAACATTGAGTGTACTACTCAAGGATGACTACGACCGCTTGAGGTTTATCTTGAGTCAGCTCCACTCGTAGAGGGCAGGGGAGCAGGGGAAAGAAAAGAAAGGGGGCAGGGGGGCAGGGAGCAGGGGAGCAGGGGGGCAGGGGGAGAGAAGAGAAAGTTAAAGATTTGGTGAAGTCCGGGCTTTTGCTGGGTTACTGAGACTCTCGTCATTGACTTACTAGCTAACTTGGGTAAGATCGGGTAAGCTAACAAACTATCTTTTAGGACGATTGACAAGCTCAAAAGAAAGCTTGACTATTGGGCTGCTTATGGGTTGCAGCTCGCTCGCTACCACCTTGCAGGGGATTTCAAATCTTAGCGAGGGTAGGGCTTATGTAGCTTATATCCTTATCGTTGGTTGAAATATTAGTAGTTAACTAACAAACTATGAGAATTTTGGTTACGGGCGGTGCTGGTTTTGTCGGCTCCCATCTCATCGACCGACTCATGACAGACGGGCATGAGGTTATTTGCTTAGACAACTTCTACACTGGTCATAAGCGCAATATCTTGAGATGGCTGAATCATCCCTACTTTGAACTTATTCGTCATGACATTACCGAACCGATTCGGTTGGAAGTCGATCAGATTTATCACCTAGCTTGTCCCGCTTCCCCGGTACACTATCAGTACAATCCTGTCAAAACCGTAAAGGTTAATGTGCTAGGAACCCTGAACATGTTGGGTCTGGCAAAGCGAGTTAAAGCACGTTTCTTATTAGCCTCAACCTCAGAAGTGTACGGCGACCCAGAGGTTCATCCCCAGACGGAAGACTACCGAGGGAATGTTAATCCCATCGGGATTCGCAGTTGTTATGACGAAGGCAAGCGGATTGCAGAAACCCTAGCCTTTGATTACCACAGACAAAACCAAGTAGATATTCGAGTGGTCCGCATCTTCAATACCTATGGTCCGAGAATGTTGGAAAATGATGGTCGGGTAGTCAGCAATTTGGTTGTTCAAGCCTTGCAAGGCATTCCTTTAACCGTATACGGCGATGGCTCACAAACCCGCAGTTTCTGTTATGTATCCGATCTGGTAGAAGGGTTGATGCGCCTGATGAATGGCGACCATGTTGGTCCGGTTAATTTGGGCAATCCAGATGAGTACACAATTTTAGAGCTAGCGAGTGTCGTGCAAAAGTTGGTGAATCCTAACGCCGAGATTCAGTTTGCGCCGTTGCCTCAAGATGACCCTCGTCGTCGCCGCCCAGATATCACTAGGGCAAAGACTTGGCTTAACTGGCAACCAACAATTCCCCTAGAACAGGGATTAAAGCTGACTGTAGAAGATTTCCGCGAACGCTTAGCAGCAACTCTGCCAGAAAATCGCCTAGCTTCAACACCAAACTTATAGTAAACGAGGATTCACACGATATGCGTGTTTGCGTAATTGGTACCGGATATGTTGGCTTGGTTACTGGTGCAAGCCTAGCTCACATTGGGCATCATGTGATCTGTGTGGACAACAATGAGGAAAAAGTCAAGTTGATGAAGGCTGGGCAGTCACCAATTTTTGAGCCCGGTCTCTCAGATATTATGCTGTCTGCTATTCAAAATCAGCGGATTGAGTTTACGACGGATATGGAGGCGGGAGTCACCCACGGAGAAATTCTCTTCATTGCTGTGGGAACGCCTCCTTTGCCTACTGGCGAAAGTGATACACGCTATGTCGAAGCTGTGGCTCGAGGAATTGGGGCGCATTTAAACGGCGGCTA